>CANRPB010000005.1 GCA_947632415.1 uncultured Bacilli bacterium | reverse complement strand
TGGTGCCAAATGACAGAATTGAACTGTCCTCTGATGCTTACCATGCATCTGTTTTACCACTAAACTAAATTGGCAACTATATATATTATAATATATAGTTTAACAAAATAAAACCCCTAATCGTTTAAAAATTTTGCCATAATCGGTTTTATCAATTCAATTATTAAGAAAGCAATAATATTAACAATTACTATAATCATTACCTGATAAAAATTAAGAGTAACTACATGTAGTAAACTTTTAATTGGACTTATAAATATTATTATTTGAAATATAATTAAAATTAATAACCCAATATTCATAAATTTATTACTAAATATACCATGTTTAATCAACGGTTCTTTTACATTACGACAATTAAATGCAAAAATCATTTCTTGAACAATTAAACATAGAAAAGCCATACTTTGCGCTATTTCAAAATTAAAATATTTATATCCTAATATATACACCCAATAAATAAGTGCTGACTCAATTACCGCTGATAAAATTAAAAAATATGTCATAAACGGTGTAAAAAAATGCTTGCTAGATTTATGTGGTGGTTCCTTCATTATATTATTTCCCTCTTTTTCAAAAGCCATACATATTGATAATATTGCATCAGTAAACAAATCAATAAAAAGAATTTGAATAGGAAGTAAAATATTAATATTTAAAAACATTCCAACGATAACTATAAATAATTCTGCAAAATTGCTCGACAAAGAATATAAAATAACATTTCTAATATTATTATATATTCTTCTCCCTTCACGAACAGCACTAACAATCGTATTAAAACAATCATCTAATAGTATCACATCAGCAACGCTTTTAGTTACTTCAGTTCCACTTTGACCCATACCAATTCCAATATGAGCAAGTTTAATAGCGGGAGCATCATTTACTCCATCCCCCGTCATCGCCACTACTTTATTGTTTTTTTGCCATGCCTTTACAATTTTTACCTTATCTTCTGGTGATACCCTTGCATATACACGATATTTTTTAACTAAATTAATCATTTCTTCATCAGAATAATTTCGTAATTCTTTTCCCTCGATACCTTCACTATCTTTAGTTGCTAAACCAATGTTTTTAGCAATAGCTAACGCCGTCGTCAAACTATCACCTGTTATCATCACAGGAATAATACCTGCTTCCTTACAACTATTAATCGAATCAATTACATTATCACGTGGAGGATCTATCATACCAACCATACCACTAAAAATTAAATCATCCTCTAATTCTAATAATTCATCCTCTTTCAAACTACTAATATCAGGCACTTCCTTATAAGCAAAACTTATTACTCTCAATGCCTCTTTAGCAAGTTCTTCATAAATTATATATAAATCATCTTTCTCTTTTTTTGATAATTCTTGAATTTTACCATTAATAATATAATGAGAACATCTATCTAATATAGACTCCAAACTTCCCTTAGAATACATAATATTTTTATTACCCACTCTATTAATTGTACTCATCATTTTACGTTCCGAATCAAATGGAACAAGTCCTATTCTTTCGTATTTTTTCGTTTTGTCCATAATATTTTTATCATTTTTAATAGCGTAATAAACTAAAGCCGTTTCAGTTGGATCTCCTATATATTTTCCATCACTAAATTCAACATCATTACATAAAACCATATTATTTAAAAGTTCTTTGGTATCTAAAGACTCATCAATAGACTTATTATAAACATATGCTTTTACAACAGTCATCTGATTTTTAGTAATAGTCCCTGTTTTATCAGAACATATGACTTCTGTTGCCCCCAACGTTTCTACAGACGATAAAGTTTTAACTAAAGCTTTTTTATTAGTCATTTCTTTAACTCCTAAAGACAAGCATATAGATATAACAGCTGGTAATCCCTCAGGAACAGCTGATACCATTAACGAAATACAAAGCATAATTATATCAATTATATTGTTATGTAAAACCAATATATTGTATGCAAAGACAAAACCAATAATAAAAATAACAATAACTGATAAATTTTTACTAATTTCACTTATTTTTAATTGTAGTGGCGTCGGTACATCCTTTTTATCTATGATAGAAGAAGCTATTTTTCCAAGTTCTGTCTTCATTCCTGTAGTACAAATAACAGCAGTTATATTACCATGAATAATATCACATCCTGAATATACCATATTACATCTATCATTAATTATAACATCATCAATAATGACATTACTATTTTTCTCTACGCTCAAACTTTCTCCAGTTAAAATTGACTCATCAACTAATGATGAATATTCTTTTATTACTCGAGCATCAGCAGGTATTTTATCACCAGCCTCCAAAATAATAATATCTCCTGGTACTAGATTAGCCGAATCACATAAATATATAATATTATTTCTTTTTACTTTGACTTTACAATTATTTACTTTTTTCAATGAATTGAGCGATGCTTCAGCCTTTGTTTCTTGAAAAAAACCCATTGAAGCATTTAGAAAAACAATGAAAACAATTAATATGGTATCCGTAAAAGACTCATGCATAATATATGAATATACAAAAGAAATAATCGATACAATTAATAACATAATAATCATAGAATCTTGGAATTGTTTTAGAAAAATAGATATTTTGCTTACTTTCTTTTCGTTTTCAATGATATTTTGACCATATATTTTCAGTCTCTTTTGAACTTCATCCTCAGATAATCCTTCTTCACTTGCATCTAAATCTTGTAATACTTCATCTAAAGTTTGTTTGTAAAACACTTCATCACTTCCTTTAACATTAGAAAAATACGATATAATCGTATTTACTACTTATTAGGATCTACTAATATTTTAACAGCACTGTCACTTCCAGATGTTAATCTTTCATATGAAGACTGCACTTTTTCAAGTCCTACAATATCATCTACAAATTTAGAAACATCAATTAATTTATTAGCAATCAAATCAATACATGTTTTAAACTCTTCCTTAGTGTACGCTATAGCCCCTTGAACCTTTAATTCTTTCATTACTGCCATAATAGAGTAAAAAGAAATTGGTTCATTAGAAACACCGACTAAGACAACTGTTCCGCCTTGCTTTACATTCACTAATGCACTATTAACTGCTGGAGCAGCACCAACACATTCAATTACAACATCAAAACCACCATTTGTTTCTTGCATTATCTTGTTTGTTAATTCAGGATCTTTAGCATCATACCAAATATCAGCTACTCCTAACTGTTGCGCCTTTTTTCCACGAGCATCATTCGTCTCTGAAAGCGCTACTAAACTTGCTCCCTCTTTTTTAGCAAACATCGCTGATACTAGACCAATTATTCCGCCACCTACTACTAATACTTTATCACCTACTTTTATGTCAGCCAAGTGAATAGCATGAAGTCCTACAGCCGTTGGTTCTACCATAGCCCCTTCTTCATAACTTACGTTATCCGGTATTTTTAAAACCATATCCGAACGAACTCTTAATTTTGGTGCTAAACCACCTGGATTATTTAAAGATAACCCAACAGCCTCATTCCAAGTTTGAGAACAATATTGCATATTACCACTTTGACACGCAGAACACTTCCCACATGGTGAGATTGGTAAAGCAGTTACTCTATCTCCTACTTTTAAATCTTCTCTATCACCTGGATCAATGACATTTCCACAAAACTCATGTCCCATTACTAATCCCTTAGGTTCTCCATTAACCCAGTAGTGGATATCTGAACCACAAATACCACTCTTTTTTACTTCAACTATAACATCTTTATTATTAACCTTTGGTTCTTCTATTTCTTTAATTTCAAATTCTCTTTTTGCTTTTATAGCAACACTTTTCATTTTTACATCTCCTCTATTTTTTTTATAAAGTTGTAGGCATCTTTGCACATTTGCTCGATACC
Organism: uncultured Bacilli bacterium; assembly: GCA_947632415.1. Taxonomy (GTDB): domain Bacteria; phylum Bacillota_I; class Bacilli_A; order RF39; family UBA660; genus UBA3631. Next base: position 34,385 of record CANRPB010000005.1, on the reverse strand, counting down.
TAAGGAAGCACTCCATCCCAGTTTTTCTTTAGCATAACTTGGGTCTGCATAACAAGCATCGATATCACCTGGACGTCTCCCTACAATTTTGTAATTAATTTTAACATTGTTTACTTTCATGAACGTATTAACCAACTCCAAAACACTATATCCTCGGCCAGTTCCAAGATTATAAGCATCTACGCCTTTGTCTTTAATAACCTTTTCAATTGCTTTAATATGTCCTTTACTTAAATCAACAACATGAATATAGTCTCTAACACCAGTTCCATCTAAAGTATCATAATCATCACCAAAGATATTTAGACATTCTAATTCTTTGGTTGCTACCTTAACGATATATGGCATAAGGTTATTAGGTATATCATTAGGATTCTCTCCAATTAAACCACTGGCATGCGCACCAATAGGATTAAAATATCTTAATATAGCTATACTCCAGTCATTATCTGATATATACAAATCTCTTAAAATATCTTCAATCATTAATTTAGTTGCGCCATATGGATTTGTAGTTTTAAGAGAAAAGTTCTCTTTGATTGGTAATTTATCTGGTTTCCCATACACAGTAGCGCTTGATGAAAATACGATTTTTTTACAATTATATTCGTTCATTACTTCTAGTAGTGATAATGTTGAATCTATGTTGTTACGATAATACATAAGAGGCTTAATGACTGATTCACCTACAGCCTTAAAACCTGCAAAATGTACCACAGCATCTATCTTGTTTTCTTTGAATATCATCTGCAATATTTCTTTATCACAAACATCACCCTTATAAAATTTAAAATCTTTTCGAGTGATCATTTTTATTTTGTCCAATACATCCGGTTGGGAGTTAGAAAAATTGTCAATAACAACTATTTCATAACCTGCATCCAATAATTCTACGCAAGTATGACTTCCTATATATCCAGTTCCACCTGTAACTAATATCTTCATATGTACCTCCATTATAATTATAACCCAAAACAGTTAAAAATCAAATATTATCTATATAATTACTTATTATTTTGTTAAACTTATAATTATTTGACTTATATTTTTTAGGAGTAAAATCTTCAAGTTGTTTTAGAAGAGATGACAAGTCCTTTATATCACCCGTTAGTATATAGCCATTTTCATAAAATTCTTTTATTATCTCCTGTTGATGATTATTAACATGTTCAGCATATTCTCGCAAACGAGGAAAAGCCAAGATTTTTTTTTGATGCTTAAGACCATCCAAGATAGTCCCCACTCCTCCATGAGTAATCAATAAATCACATTTTTCAATATAATTAGCAAACTCTTCCATAGACATTAAATCATGTATTTCCATTTTATCTGATTTATACTTTGTACATCCTGCCTGTACTACGACTTTATCTTTAATATTTCCTTCATTAATATTTTTATCGATAGCTTTTAAAAGTCGCGTGAAGCTTTTATCTTGTGTACCTAGAGAAACAAATATCATTAGAAAATCCAACCTCCATATACTGCCTTAGGGTAAAGTTTTAACATACTTTTCCATTGAACGATAAACATATCAGCTATTGGATACACTAGTTTACCTGACATAGTTTTAGTATGAATATTGGCAAATGTTTCGATATAGATGACTTTTTTTCTAAATAATTTAGCGATATAACACATTACTACCGCTGTATGCGCTCCGGTTGTAACGACAACTTGAGGGCGAATTTTTAAAAAATAATAAAAACTCTTAATAGCATTATACGGAAATTTATAGATATAACTAAAGTGTGATTTGGTTCCGTAAACTAAGTAATAAATTTTATCCTGGTATTTATTTTTCAAACTCATTGTTGACTTTGTTTTTTCAGTGATGATGTATGAGTCATATTTTTTCATTGTTTTTTTTAGTTGTAATAATTCATTTAAATGTCCACCTGTACTTGATATAAATAATACTTTTTTCATACTTCACCTACTTAATAATCTGTATCCATTTTTTTTTGACTTCATCTAATGTATACTGGTTTATTTTTTTTAAGCCATTTTGTCCCATGATAAACCTTCTATTGTAATTTCCTATTAAGTGACATATTCTCTTTGCCATTTCTTCATTATCACGATTTTTTATTAAGTATCCGTCCCAGTTATTACTAATTAATTCTCTTGCGCCTTCAGCACTATCAAAGGCTACACATGGTATACCATAAGAAAAAGCTTCCAGTAAAACAATACCAAATGATTCAGTTAATGATGTCATAGTGTATATTGATGTTTTTTCAAGAACTTTTCCTATTTTATTTTTATCTAAAAAACCATGGAGAATAATATTTTTTTCTAGATTATATTTTTTTATTTTAGTTATTATTTTTTCTTTTTCATCACCATCTCCCACTATATGAAGTTTCCAGTCTGGATATTTGTTATGAACAAGGGCAAAAACATCGATTAAATCACTAAAACCCTTTTCTTTAGAAAGTCGACCAATTGCAGTTATATTTTTTTCTTCTAGTTTAGAAACTTTGGGGGCTTTTTCAACTAAGTTAGGTATATATACACATTTTGGCACTACTTTATCTTGATAGAATTCTTTTAAATCTTTAGAAACTAAAACAAGATAATCTAAATTTTTAACACTTTTTATTATTTTGTTTGCATATTTAATGTTTCCATGGTGATGATTGTGTTCCCACCCTATTTTTAGTGATTGATTATTACCATATAATCCCAACCATTCGTTATGAATATCACGTGTGGAAATTATGATATCACTATCACACTGTTTTATGTAGTTTATCATTAATTGCTTTTTTAATTTAAGTATTTTTATACCTTTTATTCCTTCTTTAATAGTTGTAATTAGTTTTAATTTTTTTAAGGCTTGTTTAAATTCTTTTTGATTTGGTTTTAAATCTGTTAAATATGTAACTTTTACTTTTCTATCTAATTTATTTACTGGTTTATCATATAGTTTGTAGGTGGAGACAATATTTACTGAATAATCGTTTGCTAAACTATTGGCTAGATCAGTGATGGCTCTTTCGATACCACCATACCCTAAGTGTAACGCTAAGATCGTTATTTTTTTCATATTACCACCTATTATCATTATAAACGAATATACTTTTTTAGTAAAGAAAAAAGAATGTTAAAATTGACATTCTCCATCTTGACTTAATAAATTAAAGTTAGTAATTCCATTTATTTTGCTTAAATTTTCAAACAGTTGATCTGTTTTTTTGGTTGATAATTCTATCACGGCATCAATCTTTCCTTTAGATATATTTCGTGATTTTATATGATATTTTATTTTTTCTTCTTTTAATATTTTAATCGTGTTATCAAGGGCTTCTATGTTATCAACATTAATAATTAATAAGTATGGTATTTTAGTGCTTGGTATTAAATCAAATCCAAGTAATCCTACGGTTATTACGATTGCTAAGATAAATACTATTGAATATATACCTGCTCCTATTATTATACCATTACTAATCGACCAAAATAAAAATAATAAATCTCGTGGTTCTTTTATAGCCGTTCTAAATCTGACAATTGATAAAGCACCTACCATTCCAAGAGATACAACAATATTGGCTTGCATCGATAAAACAACACTGGCTGTTATTATTGATATCAATGACATAGTTATGTTGAAATTTTTAGAATAGATGGTATTTTTGCTTGATATTTTGTAAACAAAAAACACAATTATCGAAAATAAAAGTGACATTATTAGGGTTATGAATACTAATTGAACACTAATATTACCTGTAAAATTGTCTAGAAAATTCTTTTTGAAAATATCTGAAAAACTCATAAGCATCCTCCTATTACATCTTTAATCATTAATCTACCTGTGCTGTATTTAGAATAAGATATTCTTTCCAATTCATTGAGTTGTAATGCATATCTAATGAAATCTGGGATAAATTCATCATATTTTACTTCCAGTATAGCATAACCTTCATCCATTAATGGTATTTTAGGTAAATTTTTATCAAAGATGTCTTTTATTTTATAACTGCATGACAAATTATAATCGATTGTTATTCTTACATTACCAGCACTATATACATAGGCTACTCTATCATAGTCAATTATTATTTTTGGAGTATAGTTTCTTGTTTTTATCATTAAATAAAATTCATTTAATAGTTTAGGGTTTTCCTTGGTTATGACAATATCACGGTTGTTTATAATATCATTAACTTGTGAAGATGTCAATTTACAATTTGTTTTTTTGGTCATATTGTTTATTTTGTATTTTTTTTCAAGCATTATGTAGTTATCATTATAATTATAGAAACGAATTCGATATTTGAATCTTTCACTTAGCCCGTTAATTACTTGATTTAGGTTAGTATCACAGTAATCGTCAAAATAAATACTTCTAATACTATAGTATCCGTCATTACTTAAATTGCTGTCCAAATTCATTATAGAAGATAATCTATTTTTTATTTGTTCAATTTGCAAATTATTTATTTTATATTTTTTTTCATATCTAAACATAGATTACCTCCTAAAAATAATGGTTATATTATAACACATAAAACATATTAATTATATCTTAAAATATTCATCTAGAAAAATTATTCTGTTATTTGCCCACTTTCTTATTTGTTCTATTTCATATTCGATATCATAATCATACCATCTATCACTATCTCTTTTAGCAGCACCACTACTAACAAGTAATTCTTTGTATTCATCTAAGTATTTATTTATATTATCCATTGTTATAGTATCTTTTCTAAGTTCCCAATATCTTTGTTTTATTAAATTATTTAATTGATTTGATTCTAAAACATACTCATCCAACCAATTACCATTTAAATAACTATTAGCATCGAATGATTCTCCATTAAAACTGCTAACATCCCAATTGTCTCCAAAGCTCAAATCCATATCCCAAGGTGTTATCAACAATTTGTCTTTACTATTTTGCATGGAAAGATATTGATTTTTTGTTGTATTGTCTACTCCCATTATCAAACCAATTAAAACTTTATAATTAACATAATTGTCAATATGATAATTATTTACTACTGACTTATAACTATAGTCATTATCGTAAACATTTTTTAATCTATTAACAAATAATTCAGATGATTTTTGATAATTATTGGAATACTTTATTTCAAAATTAAGAAAAAAATTATTATTTAATTTAAAATTATTTGATAAAAGATTATTAATATAAAAATCATTTATATCAGTTTCGTATTTTATTAGCACGCCATCGGAAGATAAGTTTAACATATATTTGTCAACAGAATTTTTAATTATATATAATCCTTGATACTCATCATCAATGTATAGTTCCACATAACTTGTATATAAGTCATTGTTCACATTTTGATTATTATTTATTGCATTCCATAAATCACTTGATAATTTATTTCTTATTTTTGATGAATCAGTGTATGATGCATCTAAAATAAATTCGTTATAAAATGATTGATTAAATAAAAATATTGATTTGGATAGATTAACTTTATATGATTTTTTATCATATAATAGACTTGAACCACCACGAACATGATAATCACCATACATTTTATATGTAATATTATTATTTGAATGTTCATCACCAGTGTTTATAGTTATTAACATTTTATCATTTTGTAAATTATTCTTATACATAATATCATGAGCAAGATTAGAAATTTGATTTTTATTAATTAAAGATTCTTTTAAATTAGGAGTAGATGATATAGAGATTATTGGTATAGATACAAATTTTAAATTAACATTTTGATAATACTTATTATTGTATAATAACAATTTACCATCTGTAAAATTCAAAATATTTCTATCAATTATTTTATAATCTAAATCAATAGATGAATTTATCTTTATATTATTAATTTTACTATCGTTTAAATTATTTACATAAAAATAGAATGAATTATCGTTATTATTATAAACACCACTAACATTATTAATAGTAATATTTGCAATATGACCTTTTAATTCCTTTCTTGTTGAATATATAGACTCATTGCTTTCCTTGTTATCAACTATTACAAATATTCGCAGACAAATAAAGGACAACAATACTATTAAAAATATAAAAGAATATTTTTTTAACATATTATAATACATATCTCACCTCAAAAAACTTGCTACTATTATACACTAAATTGTTATATTAAAAAAGTTCTTTCAAAAAATAGTAATGCTATTAAAATAAAATTTTAAACATCTTTTATGATAACATCGCATATAAACTATTTGTTCTAAGTGGGATTGATTTAAATAAATCTTGATATCATGCTAAAGTGGGGATTTTATTGTAAATATTGTTATTTAATATTTATTATTAATGTTTGTTATAATTAATATTAAATTGCTAAAAAATTTTAATATATATATAAAGGTAAAGATATACTTTCGTACAAAAAAAGATAAGTAAATTAACTTATTATATTAGTTAACTTTCAGGTTAACTTTTTTACATGTTTTTTTATAATTTACTTATTTTAAATCTTTTTTTCAATGTTTGTATAATCCAATATTTTCCATAATTTCTAATTATATAGAATAAAAATTAATTATTTTTAAAATTTTCTATGCTCAGATTATTATGAAACATATATAATGTATCAAATCTATATTCCTATAAATAAATCAATTATCTTATATTTATAACATAAAAGCAATATTATTTTAGATCCGTATAACAGTTGTTTTTTATGAATATCACAAAATGAGATAAATGATTTTGATATTATTATTAATTCAGCATAAAATAATTAAAGATTATTATTTCTTTTTCCTTTTAAAAACGAATAATTTGCTAAAAATATAATTTAAAATTATAATGAACAATTGACACGATACAGTCCATATTATAACCCATATATTTGAATCTAATTTTAATAATGTGATAAAGAACCACATATATATCATTTCAACTACAAGTGTAGTTAATCGTGCACTTATAAATCTTATAAATTCATTTATTATATTTGATGAATTACTTTTAAACACTATTTTTCTATTAGTCACATATGCAAATAATACAGCAACAATCCAAGAAATAATGATACTAATTTGTAGTTGTTTTGCATTTGTCGCATCAAGAACTGTAAAAAGTAACGTATATTTTGTAATCAAATTAACAATAGTTGTTAAAACACCTATTATTAGATAATTAAAAATTTCTTGTTTTTTAACATAGATATCTATACATTTATTAATTAATGCTTTCATATCTTATAATTCCTTTTCTGCACAAATTAAAGCGGACTTTATTACGTCATCCATATCATAATATTTATATTCTGCTAATCTTCCACCAAAAATGACTCTATCTTGATTATTAGCAAGTTTTTTGTATTTTTCTGCTAAATTATTATTATATTCATTATTTATAGTATAATATGCTTCTTTACCTTCATCCCAATCTTGTGGATATTCATATGTAACAACGGTTTTTTCATGATTAGATATTTTTTCAAAATGTTTATGTTCGATAATTCTTGTATATGGAACATCACTTGATGTGTAATTTACAACTGCGTTACCCTGAAAATTATCTATGTCTAATATTTTTGTTTCAAACCTTAATGACCTATACTCTAATTTACCATACTGATAAGAGAAAAATTCATCAATTTTACCAGTAAATACAATCTTCTCTGCTATTTTATCATAATAATCTTTCTTATTGAAATAATCTTCATTTAATAATACATCACAACCTTTAATCATTTTTTCTATTAATTGAGTATACCCCCCCTCAGGAATTCCTTGATATTTATCATCAAAATAATTATTATCATATACCAATCTAACTGGTAATCTTTTAATAATAAATGCAGGTAAATCAACACATTTCATACCCCATTGTTTTTCAGTATATCCTTTTATAAGTTTTTCATATATTGTTCTGCCAACCAAAGAAATTGCCTGTTGTTCAAGATTAGTTATTTCTTTGCCATTCATTTCTTTTCTTTCTTCATCTATATGTTTTAGTGCATCTTCTGGCGTAAAAACATCATTCCATATTTTAGAAAACGTATTCATATTAAATGGCAAATTATAAGTTTCATTTTTATATCTTGCAATTGGGCTATTTGTATATCTATTGAATTCTACAAAGGAATTAACATAATCCCAAACATCCTTATAATTTGTATGAAAAATATGGGCACCATACTTGTGAACATTAATGCCATCAAAATTTTCAGTATAAATGTTTCCACCAATATGATTTCTTTTATCAATTATCAAAACTTTTTTCCCCATACTTATTGCTTTGTTTGCAAATGTGGCACCAAAAAGACCAGCACCAACTATTAAATAATCATACTTCATTATCTGTAACCTCCAAATATCTTTTTGATTTTTTTATAGCATATAAACTGTATGACAACATCGAAGCAACTGATATTGTAAAAATAATATTATTAAATTTTACATATTGATCACTATCACAGTTATCTAAAAAAATGCTTAAAAGTGACTTTTTATTAAATCCACTTAACAAAATTGTAATATCACCATAATCACTCAACATTGGTAAGACAATTATACCAATAGAACATAAATATATTATAATAATTTTTAACCAATCATCTTCCTCATACAATATTAAAATAAAAGCTGGTAAAGATAAAACATAAATTGATGGAGTGGGAACAATTGATGAACTTAATAAGAATATTAAAATCATCATATATAAAAGATTAATTTTAACAAGATTTGAAAATTTGATATCTATTCTTATATTAAAAACATAATAATATATTGCCATTCCTATAAATAGTATTGAAACATAAATCGATGTAGAACCCATATAATTAACAATAGTATAATATAGTCTTTCAGCTTGTTGTAAGTTAGATGTAACTAAGTAATATGGTGTCTTTAATATTATGTTAGTTACCATAAAAATTGTGAAAATTACTATTATTACGTAACAAGAACACAAGAATTTTTTCAATCCATTTTTTATATTATTCTTTGAAAATGAATATATAAATAATGAAAGCAAGAATATAGGTAATATGACTAAAAGCTGAGTTTTAATATTTAGTCCAAGTGAAACTAGCATAACACCCAAATAATTTTTTTCTCTAATCTTTGGCAACAATAAAAACCCTATCGTTAATAAACATAAGGAGAATAAATCTAGTTGTACAAATATAAAAGCTACATAAAATGTTATTGGATTAAAAATAGATAGATAATAAGTTAATAAAACTTTTTTCTTATCAACTTTTTTCTCCTTATATAAAAATGATAAAGTGGCTAAAACAGTAATTTGAATTAAAATTAAATTAACGATTTTTATAGAAAAGACTTGAAAATGTGGATAACCACTTATCAATGGAAAATTTTTAAATACTAAACCATATATTTTAAAAAAACCACCATAAAGAAACATCGATAATGGGTTATATGGAAACTCTGCATAAACTGTTCCAAGTAAATTTCTAGAATTCATTTGAAACTGGTAAATATCAATTCCCTGGGCAAACCATCGAGCAGCATTTATAATAACTTTTGCATCACAACCACAAGTAAATACGAAAGTTAATAAAATAATAATTGATGTTATTAAAATATGTTTTTTTCCTATAACTTTTATTATGTTATTATGTAATTTAACTTTTTTATTGGAAAAGATGAATAACATAAGTGATAATGTTAAAAATGAAATTATGAAAAATGCAAAATAACGAGAATTAGAAACTCTAGCAATATTGAATAATGTTATATTATCATATCTATCATTCGCATATGACTCAATTTTATATGTTTTTTGTATATTACCATTTACATATAAATTTTCAATGTTTTTTCCTTCTTTTGTGTAAAATATTTTCATTTCTTTACCAATATAATATTCTGGTATATCAACGTAACAATCATTTTTATCACAATTAATTTCTAGCTTTACATTTTCCCTATTTCCAACAGAAATATAATCAGACATTTCACTACTAAGAATTGCGAATTGAAAATCCGGAAACAAGAATTTTGATAATAAAAAACCAAATATTAACGAAAAACATAGAGAAATTATTATACATTTTAAATTTGAAATTATAATTTTTTTCATAAAAATCACCTATAAACAATTTTATATTCCCATCAAATTATTTATTTACCTCTATTTACTTTTAATTCTTTTTTTATCCTTCTAAAATCTTTTATAGCTTGTATTCCAATCTTTGTAATTTTCTTTAAATTAATTGAATTAACTCCACCTTGTCTTGGCCTAAATGTAATATGTTTAAATTCAACATCTTCTTTTGCATCCACCATTAAAACTGTTAACATAACATTCGACAAATTAAAGTGTTCTGGAATCTTTGGATAATATTTTTCTAATATTTCTTTATTCATTAATCTAAAAGGAGTATTGGCATCAGTTACCCAACAATGAAAAATTAATAACAAAACTATTCTAAGTGTTTTAGTAACAATTTTTCTTGAAAAACCGTCTTGTCTTCCATTTCTATACCCAATTATCGCTGAATGTTCTTCCCTTTCGTTCCAAAAAGGCCAAAATTCATCGGGTAAAGTTTGTCCGTCTGAATCCGTTTGGAAAATATAATCAGCGTTGTTTTCCAAAGCATAATTATATCCATATAAAACAGTATCTCCATGTCCACCATTTTCTTTATCTAATACAATAAGATTTTCCATAGACTTTGCTAATTTTTTTAATTTTTTTAAAGTGTTATCCTTAGAACCATCATTAATGATTACAAGTTTTGAATCATTGCCTATTTTATCAATAATTTGATACCATTCCTTAGCGACACTTTCAATATTCTCTTCTTCATTATATGCAGGTATAACAATATATAAATTATCTTTATTATTTGTTTTTTTCATAAAAACTTCATTCCTTTCTCTTCATTCAAGATTACATAGTTGTTAACAATATATTTTTGATTATAACTTTCTTTCAAATAAATGAAGAAAAATCTTAATCATATTTTTTTTAAAAAGTCATTATATTTTTTTGAAATATTATGCCATGAAAATTCTTTTATACTCTCCAAATTTTCACTAGATAAATCTTTTATTAAATTTCTATTACAATATAACTTTAATATTGCTTCTTCTAAACACTCTATCGTTCTTGATTTTAGTATAAATTCTTTTTGCTTTGGCCCAAACACATCGTTTACAACACCAACATCCGTGCTTATAATAGGAATACCACATGCCATTGCTTCTAATATAGGATTAGGTGTACCCTCATGTTCTGAAACACACACATATACATCAATGCCAGTATAATAATCAGGCATTTCAGTTATAGGTATTTTTTTTTCACTACTATCAGCCAAATTTAATTTTATATTATAACCTTTATTATGCAAATTTTCTATACATGGTTTAAGTATAGAATTCACGCCTTTATTATCTGAATTCCCCCATTTACTATTACCTGCCCAACCAATAATAAATTCTTTATGTTTAGTTAATCTATTAGTTTTTTTATAAAAAAAATTCAAATCAACACCATCAGTAATTACCGCTGCCGGTTTTTTTATTAAATCTAATTTATTATAAATGTCAAAAAGTTTTGATGAACACACATAATAACTAGTCACATACTTTAAAAAATTATTAATTTTATTTTTTTCTAATAGTGTATGATCATATACTGCTGTTATTATTTTTTTATTTAAAACATAATTATTAATAAATTCATTAAAAGATAATCCTAAATTATGTATATATCCTTTGGTAAATTCATTTCCCAAATCTGACAAAAAGCCTCTCCAAAATATATGAATCAAATCATAATCTTTCGCTATTAAAAACATATCAACCACATTAAAATTAATGTCATTCATTATTAAAATATCAGATGAATATGTATCGTCTAATTTACTCGCTAGTTGCTTTGCATCGTTATAGAAAGCCCAACCATAAACATCAACAACAAATAAAATTTTTTTACTTTTTTTCACTTTTAAAAATCCTTTTAAATTTAATATATATTTTGTAGCACAAATTATTTTTTAAATTTTGATTTTCTAATAGTAAAGCCATATTTTCCTCCTTAATATTCTTATTTTCATTTTTTAATTGTTCAATAGCAAAATATATATTATCACAAAGACCATATTCCTCATTAATTTTATAAAATTTATTGTTTCTTAAAATTATATATAATTCAGCTATTTGTTTTTTTAAAATCTCATTTTCTTCTATAATAGCTTTTTCTTTCATACAATTATCTACCAATCAATTTTCTATAAAGTTTGTAAATTTTAAAATTTTTCTTTCGCATATAATTACCTAAACATTTCTTAAATGAAAAATTCATATTTTCAAATTTTACATAAATATCGAAAAAGAACTTAGACTTTTTTTCCAATTCTTGTTGTGAAATAGATTCCTTTTTATAAATTTTTTTTGTTGCTAAATAAAATTCTTCCGATGATACATCCCATGATGGCCATTCTTTTGCTGTTTTTAAAGCATTCTTTTTTAACCTATTCAATTCATCCGAATTTTCTTTTAATTCATTAATATAATTAATTACAGTTTGTTCATCATCCGTTTTAACAACAAGTCCATTCTTATTATGGCATATGTATTCATCATGACCAGTTACATCATATACAATGCATGTCCCTCCACAATGAAACATTTCCAATGGTGGTCCAAACATGCCTTCCACATAACTTAATTTTACAATAACATCACATGATCTATAAATTTTAGAACAATCTTTGACAGGAATTTTTGAAAATACTTTGTCTACACCAGGATATTTTTCAATATCAGAAGATGTTAAAAGCCATATTTCGTCAGCATTACTTTTCTTTACTAAATCAATTGTTTTTGGAACATTTTTGAAAGGAACATCTATTGGACCCTCTACTAAAACTCTAAGTCCATCACATTTTTGATAAATATCACCTTTTTCACTAAACACATCCTTGCGTATACCATTTAATACTAATTGAACATCTAAAAAATAATTTTTTTCTAAATATTCTTTTATCCATGTTGCTTCTGTAATTATTTTCAAATTTAATAAATAAGTCATCTCTGCTAGCAACTTAATTGATTGCTCACTATCACTATAAAATTTAGATTCTATTGACTGTACAAAATAAGCATAATGAGTGGCATTTACTCTATATAATTCATAAACTGTTCTCCACCAAGTTGCTATTGCAATATCAAATTTTATGTCTTTTATTTCCTCATAAGTAACCCATTTCAACTTATTTGCTTTTGAATGCCATGAATATTCTTCAGGTAAAACCTTTTTTTCAGTTACAATATACACATCTTCACCAGCATCAACCATGTATGTAGCATGTTCAAAAATCACATTAGTTCCCCCACCAATTGCTGGAGAACCCAAAGTAAATAAACACTTCATATAAAACCTCTCTCTATATAATTTTTTTTAATAAAAATTGTATTCTTTTCATATTTTTATAAATAACCATTCCGAATTTCATATTATTATCATATAATTTAAGAGTTGGCCAAAAAGTATCATAAAAATAAGAATTAAATTTCAGAAAAAACTTAAGATATTCTTTAATTTTCCTTTTTAGTCCAATTTTTTTTGTTGAATTAAACGATGTAAATTCAAAAACCCCAAAATTTTCATAATGATAAACACTATTGAAGAATTTTATTTGTTCCTTTTTAGGTGAAAACATCATATTAAAATGAATTTTGTTAAATAGTTTTTGATACATTAAATTATTATAAAATCCATTACTAAATAAATCACACAAGTTAGAGAAAACTTCTAACATATCTTTTTGTATTTTTGAAATACAATTTTCGTAGATATCTCTTTCTTCTTTCTTTGAAAATAACGCTGGAACCACCAATCCATCTTTTTCCACATAATTATTAGCACTACCATGTGATGCTCCTAATAATATTTCATAAATACTCCTATTTGTGCTGTATAATTTAAAATTGCAACTTTTTTGTGGAACGTTAGAAAAGATTAATCCCTTTTTCGTTTTTTCATATATGTTATCTCGTTTCTGTAATCCTAAGTAATATCCCGTAATATTGTAATCTTTTCCAAGTATTCTTTGAATATTATCTTGTATTGATCCGTTCCATCCAATATCAACTAAGGCAACATTTTTTGAGGAAGTTATCTGATTAAAATAATCTCTAAATTTTTGTTTTTGATCAACGCGTTTTTTTTCAAATATTTCGACAAATTTTTCATTTTTAGTCAAACGTTTATACACATTAGACTTATCAAAGAAAGCAACTTTAATATTAGAATCTAGTGTTAAAATTTCTGATATTTTTTTAACTTCTTTTTTATTTAACAAATACTCTTTCTTTAAATTTTCCTTGGGCTTATCTATAACGATTTTTATTACTTCAGATATTTCATTTTCATCAAAGTTCAAACTTCGTAAAAAATCTTTAACACTTATATATGAATATTGTTTTAATAAAGTGCTAAAATTTTCCTCTTTTATATTTTTTAATGATGGCAAATAAGTTGATTTTCTTGACACAATAGCATACTTAGATTCAATACTTTTATTACTAATTTTTGAAACATAAATATCAAATAATTTTTTTAAAAATTCTCCTTCTCGAGATAAAAATATAACCTCTTCTTGATTGTTTTTTAATAAATCAAAATATAATTTTTCAATGAATGAATAAAGTGAAAATATTATATGTTCAAAATTTTCATTTTTTGTTAAAGATAATTTTTTGAATTTTTGATATATTGTTTCAAAATTAATATTTGCATCAAATGATTTGTAAAAATCATATATATTTTCACGTTTTATATTTATTGCATCAATTCCTAAATTTTTAGGAATTGTGTAATCCGAATAAATATTGTCCCCAATCATAATAACTTTATCCTTTGAAATTTTAATTTCTTTTAAGACTAAATTATAAAGCTCACCACTTTTTTTGTTTTTTAAAAAATCACACGAAATAAAAACATCATCAAATATATCTTTGATATTATGAAAATTAAATATTTCATTAATCATATCTTTTGACAAATACATATCGGAAACACAATATATTTTTTTACCATTAGATTTACATTTTTTTAATACATTTATAACGTCAATATCTATTTTTTGAACTTTTTTTTCTATCTCTAATTCCGACTTAATACATATCTTTTCAAATTTTTCATAATTAATATGAGATAAATATTTTCTATAATTATTATAAATTTTATATATTAAATCTTTGTATTTAAATTCTGCGTCGAAACCTAAATTTAAATTTTCTGAGCAAAGATTTGTTTCAATTCTATTTCTAAACTCATATAAATCTATCATATTTATTGGAAGTTCAAAAATCTTAACAATGTGATTGCACCATATTTTCTTAACATATTCTGGTGAAACATTTCTCAATATAAAGGTATCAAAAATATCACAAAGAACAATATCATATTTTTTTACATCATTATATTCTAACATCAATTACCGCCTATCCCATCTGTTTATTATAATATTCGTCACATATTTTTTCGGTATCACCTATTTTAACAATTTCGCCATGTTCTAACCATATAACCCTCGTACACAAATCTTTTATAGATTCTAATGAGTGCGATACATATAAAACTGTAGTACCACCTTTGATTAATTCCATCATTTTCTTCTTACTCTTTTCCTGAAATTTTATATCACCAACTGATAATATTTCATCAACAATTAATATTTCCGGATCAACAACAGTTGCAATTGAGAAAGCAAGTTTAGCTGTCATACCAGAGGAAAAGTTTTTGACTGGAACGTCTAAAAATTCTTTTAACTCTGAAAACTCTACAATTTCATCAAATTTTTCATCTAAAAATTTTTTTGAATATCCCAATACTGCACCATTTAAATAAATATTTTCCCGTGCTGTCAATTCAGTATCGAATCCAGCTCCTAACTCTATCATTGGGGATATAACACCATTAACTATTACTTTCCCTTTTGTTGGTTTCATTACTCCACTTACAACTTTTAATAAGGTACTTTTACCAGCACCATTACTTCCAATCAATCCTATTACTTCACCTTTTTTTACTTTGAAACTAATGTTTTTAAGAGCATAAAAATCTTCACTTTTTTTACGCTTATTAAATTGAAAAAATCTTATGAAAGCTTCTTTTAAATAAAAAGTTTTTTCAATACCCAAATTAAATTTCATTGATACATTTTTTAATTCAATCATAAAATCTTTTCCTCCTAAACATAATAGATAAATTTGTCTTGTTTTGATTTAAATACTAAACAGCCAATGAGACATACTATTAAGGCTGAACTACCACACCATATGAAACTTTGCAAAGTAGGCATTTGGGCATCTAAAAGTATCGTTCTAACAAAAGTTATATATTGGTATAACGGGTTAAATTTAAATAAAAATTGCAACTTTTGTGGCAATATGCTTATATCATAAAATACTGGTGTAAAGTAATTCCATATTGTAAGCAATATTCCATAAATATAAAACATGTCCCTTAAAAAAACAGATATTGCTGACATAATAAAGCCAATTCCAACAGTAAACAAGAATAAACAAATAAATGCATATGGCAAAAAAACATAATAAATACTAATTGGAGCATGTGTTAATAATATAATCAATAACAATGGAATTAAAGATAGAAGAAAGTTAATTCCTACGAATAAACATTTTGACAAAGGAAAAATATACTTAGGAATATAAACCTTTGTTAATAAAGAAAAGTTTGAAACTATAGAAGTCATTGCTGTATTTGAGGCCTCACTAAAATAATTGAATATGACAAGTCCACTCATTAAATATACTAAATAATTTACACCTTCCATACTAAACTTGAACATTTGTGAGAACACAATAGCCATAACACTCATCATAAGTAATGGATAAAGTAAACTCCATAAAACTCCTAATACCGATCTTTTATATTTAACTTTAAAATCTCTTGCAATCATCTGATTCATTAAAAACGTATATTTTTTAAAATTAATAATTATATTTTTTATCATAACTGCAACTCCTATCCTTGATAATTATATCAAATATTTTGTTTATAATTCAATAAATTAAGACTACTTTTTTAATAATACATACGCACTACAATAAATTTTTGTCAAAATTTTATTTTTTTCAATTATTTTTTTGAAAAAATTTCTTTTTTTAAAATAATTACTTTTCTTATAATTTGGAATTTTACATTTCAAGTATGAGAAAGCGCTATTAATAAATTTATCTCTTAATTCTTTTTCTTTGATATATCTTTGACTAATAGTATATGTAGTGATTAAGTAAATGACTAAGTCATCTACACTTTGTTTTATGCATTCATTACATCCTAATTCATTAAGTAATATATCTGTTATTTTAAATATATCAAATACCTTACTGTCAATTATAGTAGTTTGACTATTAGAATGTACAATATAATTATACAATGGCAAATTAAGTTTACCTATACGTGTTGCCTTTGATAACATCATAGCGACAAAGGGTGTATCTTCATATTTGACATTAACGGGATAATATGTTTTTTTATCAAATATTTTTTTTATATAAATCTTATTCCATGGAGCAAGATTAATATCAGTTAGTAAATTAGGTTTTTCATTTAAAGTCGTTATTCCAAAGTCAACGAAATTGATAATCTCTTTTTTTTCATTTTTTATTTTATAATAATCACAAACGACAATATCTAAATTGTTATTAATGCATTCATTGTACATTCTTTCAAACATATCTTCTTCAACATAATCATCACTATCAACAAATCCTATAAACTGTCCTTCCGAATTATCAATTCCAAAATTTCTTGTCGCACCTATACCGCTATTATTTCTTTTGAAATATCTAATTCTTTTATCTTTATATTCTTTGATAATTTTCTCGCTATTATCGGTTGAACCATCATTTATAATTATAAATTCCATATCTTTCAATGTTTGATTGACAAGTGAATCTAAACATCTTTTCAAATATTTTTCACTATTATATACTGGAACAATTACTGAAACTTTAACCATAGTTTTACCTTCTTACAATTTTATAATATATTTTAGGATCAATAGAAATTAATATTTTTTTTATCTTTCTTAAAAATGTATCTTCAAGTAACATTTCAAACACATTATTTTCTCTTATTTCTTTAATGTATTTCCTATAATCCTCACCTTTTAGCGTTGTCGCTTTTATTATTAATGAATTAGCAATATAACTATTAAAAATTGCTAAGTCAGCTGAAATTTTAGAACTTTCTTTTTTTAAAAATTTAAAGTGTTCTAAAAAATCAAGTGCCTTTTTCTTTGTCTTTTCGTAATCATCACTATTCATAATACTTCCAGACCGTTGAAAATAATTATATCCAATATAATCTAGACATTTTATCGATTTTGCTTTTAAAATAACTAAAGGAATTAGTCCAAAATCTTCATGAAATGTATTTTCAGCGAATTTAAATTGATTTTTTTTCCAAAAACTTTTTTTATAACAATATGTACATGCAACTTCTATATAATGTGATTTTGATAAATATTTAAATGCTGAAACTCCGTCTGTGACTGTAAATAATGGATCACCATATTCGATAATTTTTTTATCCTCAAAAACATCTCTAATTTTATATTTGATGACGTCAACATTATCTTTTATATTTACATTTAATTTTTTTAAAAATCCTTCATTGTAATAATCATCAGAGTCTAAAAACAATAGATACTCCCCATTAGATTCTAATACACCGTTGTTTCTTGCATTACTTAACCCTTTATTACTTTTATTTTCAATATAAATAATGTTTTTATGCTTTTTTAAGTATTTTTCGATTATTTTCTTGCTACCATCTGTAGAGCCATCATTTATAATTATTATTTCATAATTTTTAAAATTTTGATTTAAAACACTTTCTAAACATCTTTCAAGATATTTTTCAGTATTATAAACAGGAATTATCACACTAAATTTAGGCATAGTGTCACCTCCAAACTTTGACTCATTTTTTACTACATCTAAATTTCTTCTTTAACTCTTTCCTATCAAATATTACATTAGTATTCCAAACAAATAAAATGACAATTACTAGTAATATACCATAAATTATATAACCCAATCTATTATCCTTTAAAACATAAACAATAGATGCTAAAGCAAATAACATATCAATTGCATAAATTATTAAAACTGTACTTCTTTGACTAAAATTTCTTTTTAAAAATTGATGATGAATATGATATGTATCACCCACATATATTTTCTCACCCTTAATAGTACGTCTTATAATTGCAAATAAAGTATCCAAAATTGGTATAGCAAGTACCAATAATGGAATAATTAAAGACGACATAGTAACATTTTTAAAACCTAATAAAGCAATTACTGCAATAGTAAAACCCATAAACATACTACCCGAATCACCCGCAAAAATCTTAGCAGGATAAAAATTATGAACCAAAAAACCTAAAGTTGATCCAAGCATAGTAAACGTCAAAACAAATTCTAAATCAAATTTTCCCATTATACTAGCAATTATTCCAATTGTTAAATAATAAATAGAACTTATACCCCCAGATAAACCATCCAAACCATCTATTAAATTAATACAATTAATACAAGCAACAATAAATAATATCGTTATCGGATAAGTAAAAACACCAAAATTTAAATAAATACCAAAAGCACTAACATCCACTAATAATATTTTTCCATAAATAGCAATAACACTACTTGCCACAACTTGTCCAATTAATTTAGGTAAAGGTTTAAGCTCACATATATCATCTATAATACCAGTTAAAATTATTATAAAACTTCCAATTAAAACAGAATTCATCTGTTCACTATGTTCTCCAAAAATCATATAACCAAGAAGAAAACCTAAAAATATAGCTAAACCACCAAGTTTAGGCATATCAGACTTGTGAATATGTCTACCTCTTGGTTTATCAATAGCGCCAATTTGTAACGCTAAATTCCTTATAAAAGGCATAGTTATAGTAACAAAAGCAAAAGGTATAAAAATCATCAGTAATATCTTACCTATTAAATCACTCATTTTCTTCACCTATTATCATTATATATTATTTTACCTAATAAAACAAACATAATACGACAAAAAAGAAAAAAAACACCATATAGTGTTTCTTAAAATTTATACATGCCATCATGTTCTGAATTATCGTTATTTTTAGTATTTTCTGACAAACTCTCATTATTTTTTTCAAACTCAGTTTTTGTATCTAATTTATTACGTAATTTTTTCTTTTGTTTCCTATTTTTAGAAATAGTAACTATAATCATTATGATAAATTGAAATATAATAACTCCAGATAATCCAAGTATTATATAATAGGAATAATCAATCGAATTTTCTTTTGTTTCATTAACCTCATATCTTTGAATAGTATTTTCTAAACTATCATACGTATAAAAACTTGATTTTCCCGTTTCTAAATTAATTCCATACACTAAAGGATAACTATTCTCCTTAGTATAGGCTTCCACTTCAATATCATTTATAACAATCTTTTCTAACTTATAACCATCCGGAATACTTGGAGCATTAACCAAACTAATCCTAATAGCATTAAAACCAAATTCATTATATTTTGAATATGAAGCATTTTCTTTATCATAACGATAAAGTTCAACATTGCCTTCACTATCCTTCAAAGCAACTAATACATAGCCAGTTATATCATTAATATATGCTGGTACTTCAATATCATTAATAACCACACTACCCAATACATAGTAATCACTACTACCTGGCATTGCCTCACTTTTTTTAACAAGTGTCATTTCTTTATCATCAACATTAACAATAATAGGATTTTCCTCTGGAACAGTAGCCTTAATTATGTATGTTTTTTTAGCACCATTTTCAGCCGTAACAACAACACTTATAAAATTAACACCTTCACTAACCTGTACTTCACCAACACCAGTTACATATGATACACTACTTTCTTTTTCAGCAATTACATTTATCTTTTCTGTCCCAGGTTCCAATAAAACTTCATATTCAATTGTATTTTTATCAAAAGCAGGACTTAATTGAACACCCTCTATTTCCAATTTTGTTAAATAGTTAATTGATGACTTAATTGTATTATTATTTGTAATAGCATTAGTTCCACCATTATTCGTTCTAGAACCACTATTAGCAACAGTTATGTTTATCGTTTTACTTCCAGTTATAGGACTACCATCTGAACTATCTGAAACATCAGAAGCATTTATAGTTATAACAGTGCTTCCAGCACTTTTAGCCTCAAATGTAACACTATTGCTTCCATTTTCCACCCATATGCTTCCGCCACCAGATAAAACACTTGTATTTGAAGATGAAACAGTAAACTTACCAGCCAAATTACTACCATTTACAGTAATGGTTACTTTTGAACCAACAGTTGGATTAGTAGAACTTGAACCAGCCGTAAATGAACCAGCATTTACTAATGGAATTAATATCAAAAATGAAATTAAAAATAATGTTTTCTTTAATATTTTCATAATACTCTCCTTTATTGTTTAATAATATTCGTTCCCATTATATGATTTTTTATAAGTACATAATCACTTGATGTGCTTCTACCATCTTTATTTATATCACCGGCTTTTATTTGCTCAGATAATAAAACTTTAGTACCCATTATATAATTTTTTACAAAAACATAATCACTTGATGCAATTTTTCCATCACCATTCAAATCGCCATAGATAATAACAGTATATGTCTTAGTTTCATTACCACTTGTAATAGTAACTTTATCACCTGTTGCCACTGTATCAGTTGTCTTTATACTACCAGCACTATTAGTTATACTTATACTTATATTAGATATTCCTGATTTTAAATTATCAGCAAGGCTATCAGCGCTAGTTCCAACATTTATTCCTGATAAATACACACCATCACTTACATAACCCTTAGAATTAATAATATCACTGATTGAAATTGGCTTATCATCATCCTTAGTAAAATTAATCTTGTAGGTTCTTACATTCCCATTTTCAGCTGTAACAGTAATACTATGAGTATAACTATTATCTTTTATTTCAATAGTTCCAATTCCATTAACACTTGATGTATTAGCTATTTTATTAGCCCCTATTTCTACCTGATTTGTTACAGAAGAAACATTATAATTATACTCAAGTTGATTAATATCAAAACCATTAATAACATAACCATTAATAGTTACTTCCCTTAAATAATTATTAGGATTACCTGTATTTGGTAACTTAGTACCTGCTGTCATACCCGTATAAACAGGTATTAAAAATTCCATATTTCCTGTCATTAAATCATTTTGTAGATATGTATTATATAAAGTATTAGCCTCACTCACAGGAGCCTGAATATTCTGCATGTACTGATGACTATAAAAACCATTTCCACCATCAACAACATCCCATTTTTCTAAATAAAGAGTGCTTTGACCAGTACTTACATAACCATCAGCAATAAACTTAGCACCTCCTACTATCGCCTTATAATCATCATCCCAGCCTTCATTCTTAGCCCGATTCAAAGCATTAGCCAAATGATCATTTCCCGAAGCATCAATATTATAGTAATTATAATAACCACTAGAACCATTAACATAACTACTCCTAGTTGAACTACGTCCTATCTCTTGAATAACACGAGCCGCTAAATAATATGGACTAATACCCGATTGTCTACCAGCATCAATAAAAGCATTAGCAAAACTATGAACATTATCATTAGTCATATTACCCGACATAAAACTACCTTTTAATATATTATCAATCGCACCTTCATTATAATTGATATTAGTAGAATATCCATGATTTAAAAACATAAAAACACTATTATAAGTTAAGAAATTTCTAGGATCCAAGTAATATGATATAACATCTTCATGAGCCGCAAACCACGATGATCCACCACCAGATATATTAGTATTCCAAATATTAGTTGCCCAATTATAGACAATACTATTAGTTGATTTATAACCATCATATTTAGTCTGCATCAAACTTCTAGCACTATTTTTAGGAGAGCCTGACTTTATATAATTCTCATTATCTACAACCGTTTGCCAATCTAAACCCGTATTAAAAGCAGTGAAGGTAGCATTAGGATAAAGACTATGTAACTGACGTAAACTTTCTTTGTAACTATCAGGAAACTGAACCAAATCAGCCTCAAAATCCCCTGTTCCCCCTGCTGTTCCCTTATCAGAAACAATCGTTAGATAAATACTACAAATATAACCATCCTGATTATTATATGATATTTTATACCAATAAGAACAATTAGCACTAGTTCCATCAGTTGGAGATATCTTATTTTCATCAAGCAATGTATAAACCGATGGCAAATCAACTTTGCCTAAACTTTCATAACTCGTCCCAGCACCACTTCTAACATGAATACTAGTACCATTAACAATACCATCTAAACCATAACAAACATTTATATTTACTAAAAATAATAGTATACAAATAAAAGAATGTAACCAATATTTTTTAATACTCATAAATAACACCCTCCTAGCATGATAATATAATTATAACAAAGTTCGACAAAAAAGTATATAAAAAAATAAGTCTTAAAAAAACTAGACGTCTAGTTCTCATAAATTTTATCACTAAAAAAACAGGCTATACTTATCCTGTTTTTAATTTAATCTCTTTTTTCTTGAAATAAATACTACTAAACTACCTGTTATAATTAAAATAGTTCCTAAAGTAATAGATGTATGAATTCCAGTATTTGGTACATCAGTAATTACACTAGCTCTATTATATACATCAATAGTTTGAATTTCTCCAGTATTAGCTACTTCAAAATCATATTCTGATACAAGAACGCCATCAACAATCATTCCCTCTTCATAGCCATTTGGATATACTGTTTCAACTAATGTATATTTACCCACAGGTAACTTTTCAATATAGTATGGTTCTGTTCCCGAAATCCATTCATAAATAACATTACCATCTTTGTCTTTTATTTGAAGTTTAGCACCCACAACCTCTTCTTCAGTCGTAAAATCTTTCTTAGATATTAAAACTTTAGTAACATCATCAATCATAGTAACTTGTGTAACTTCACCTTTTTTTACCTCAAACTCAACAGAATTAGCCGTTACATATCCTTCTGGAGCAATAATTTCAACTAAAGTATATTTACCCTCTTTAAGATTTTTTATGATATGCTTTTCATTTGTAGAAACCCACTCTTCAATTAAATTTCCATTAGCATCCAAAACTCTTAATGTTGCCCCTGGAAGTTCCTGCTGATTAGTTATATCAACCTTAGAAAACTCAGCATCGCCTCCATCATTATCAATCTCAACATTAGCTTTAGCATTCTTAGTAACACTACTATTTTCAACACTTACTAAATCTTGTTGTCCACTTGATTTGTATAAATAGGCTTTCTTTCCATAACTTGAACTATAATCGACAGAAATATCAAACTTAACATTTTTAATATTAGAATCATACTCCTGTGTAATTGTATAAACACCATCTTTATAATCAGTATTAATTACTTGAGAATTAGCATCAGTTACTTTAACATTTGTTTCAGACAATGAATCAACACCTGTTAAATTATCCAAACTAACTTTAAATTTTACTATTGCTATATTCTTGTCCTTGCTATTATCATAAGTTAACTCCTTAGAAACAACATTGACATTAACATTTCCACTTCCATCAATTTCACTACCATCAAGTGATAATAACCACTCAACCATAGCATTTACTCTTTTACCTACAACCGCTTCATTTTTTTCATATTTTGTAGCTTCTACTGATGGGTAGCAATAATTTTCAGCACTTGGATCTGTTACTGACCAATCACAAGTTAAACCAATTCTTCCATGTGTCAAACTTAACATTTCCGAATCTTCCATATTATGTGAATAAGTAAATGGAGTTCTATTAGGATTACTTATTGTCCAAACAGCAGCTTGCGAAACATATATTGCCTCTTGATATGTCAAATCTTTTATCGCATTAGCATTATACAAATTTTCACCCATTTGCTCCCTGTATAACGCCTTCATCTCATTTAACGTAACAAAAGGATAAGAACTACTTAAAATTGCTCTCATTTTAGCTCCATTGCCATTATAGTCACTATTATTAATTAAAGATCTTACATATGTTCCATTGTATCCACCTGTATCAACATCAGCACAATAAGCATATCTCGTTTCTCCATCACCAGCACTATAACTACTTGCTGTATCTACATCCTCAATTATATGAAGATTAGCTCTACCAAAAGCATCTCTATCATTATTGTAACTCATTAAATGATGAGAAGTTAAAGCCATCTTTTGATATACCCATTGCTCAGCACTTACACCATCTACCGATATAAATAAAGCGCAAAATGCCAAAAACATAAATAAACTAACCTTTTTTAACATACTATCTCCCCCTATAAACATCTGTGTATTTTAGCACATAAATTGCCATAAGTAAATACCTTTTTACAATTTTGAACCATAAAAATTTCAAATCAAAGATAATTTAATATTTTTACATGAAACTTTTAAAATGAAAAATTTATAAATATATTTTCAAACTTAATTACAATCATTAACACCAAAAAAGACACATATGTGCCCTAAAACTTTACTCTCTCTTTAATATAATCAACCAACTCATCAATATTCAAAGTTACTTGTTTCATAGTATCCCTATCCCTTACAGTAACTGTATTACAATTTAACGTATCCTCATCAACTGTAACACAATAAGGTGTTCCAATTACATCCTGTCTTCTATACCTCTTACCAATATTACCAGACTCATCATAGGAAGTCATAAATTCCTTACTCAATAAATCATAAATCTCTAATGCCTTAGAACTATGAAACTTCTTCATAAGAGGTAAAACAGCCACTTTATAAGGAGCCAAAAAAGGCTTTAACTTCAATACTTCTCTAGTTGTACCATCCTCTAATACTTCTTCACAATAACTTTCAAATAAAACCGCTAATACTGTCCTATCACAACCAACCGTTGACTCAACAATATATGGAATATACTTTTCATTAGTATCTGGATCTAAATACTCTAAAGACTTACCGCTAAACTCCTGATGCCTAGACAAATCAAAATCAGTACGATTGTGAGTACCATTAATCTCTCCCCAACCAAAAGGAAATTTATACTCAATATCACATGCTTCTTTAGCATAATGCGCTAATTTATCATGATCATGATACCTTAAATTTTCACTAGACAAACCTAAATAATTAAAATACCTCTTAGCATAATCCTTATAATGACTATATATCTCTTCATCCATTCCTTTTTTACAAAAAGTCTGAAATTCCATCTGTTCAAATTCAATAGTCCTAAACGTAAAGTTTCCTGGTGTAATCTCATTTCTAAAAGCCTTACCAATCTGTCCTATTGCAAAAGGTAACTTCGCACGCATACTCCTTTGAACATTAAGAAAATTAACATACTCACCCTGCGCATTCTCAGGTCTTAAATAAACAACATTCTTAGAATCCTTAGTAACACCACGATAAGTCTCAAACATTAAATTAAACTCGCGAATATCAGTATAATTAGACTTACCACACTTAGGACAAGGAATACTATTTTTCCTAACAAAATCCATCATTTCAGCATCCGTCATCTTATCAGCA
This sequence comes from uncultured Bacilli bacterium, assembly GCA_947632415.1. Classification (GTDB taxonomy): domain Bacteria; phylum Bacillota_I; class Bacilli_A; order RF39; family UBA660; genus UBA3631. The sequence goes on along the minus strand of CANRPB010000005.1, from coordinate 7,797 downwards.
ACAACACTAGCATCAAAGTCTTCAATTAAATGATCAACTCTATGCCTCGTCTTACACTCTTTACAATCAATTAAAGGATCAGAAAAACCACCAACATGACCAGAAGCCTCCCAAACCCTAGGATGCATCAAAATACCAGCATCCAACTCATAAGCATTTTTATTTTCTTGAATAAATTTCTTTCTCCAAGCATCCTTGATATTATTCTTTAATCTACTACCCAATGGACCATAATCCCAAGTATTCGCAAGACCATCATAAATCTCACTTCCTTGATAAATAAAACCATATTGTTTGCACAAATTAGCCATCTTTTCCATCGATATTTTTTCCATAAAATCATCCTTTCCAAAAAAAATCTTCTAGACAATTAAGGACGAGTTACCCCGCGGTTCCACCTTACTTATTCTAAAAGAATCAACTTTAAATGTATTGCTCATGGTTTCCAAGCCAGTCATCGCATCCCAATATCACTATCATTATACTATTGGTGTAATTATTTGTAAATATATTTATATAAAATATGTAAAAAACAAAGCCGACAAACTACCTAAAATAATCCCTACCAAAACCTCTTGCGGTTTATGACCAAGTTTCTCCTTTAACTTTGTAAATTTATCTTTCTCAAATATTTCATCAAAAATCTTATTAATAGCCTCAGCCTGTTTCCCACTTTCCATTCTTAATCCCATCGCATCATAGCACACAATAAAAGCAAAAACCAGTGCTACAGCAAACTCCACACTATCAAACCCTAAATTCAGGCCAATCATCATCATTAATGACACCGAAAAAGAAGCATGAGAACTTGGCATTCCACCAGAGCCATTAAACAGCCTTCCCCAAGTAAACTTCCTAGTCATCACCGACTCAATAATAAACTTTAAAGTTTGACAAACCAAAAGAGTTATAATCGGAACAAACACATACTTATACTTTTCTAACATACCCCACCTACTTTTGACAATTTTTCAATTAAACTTTTACTTTTTAAATATAACCCTGTATATCTATCATAATAACAACTCAAAAAATAATTAATTTCTTCCTTCACCTTAGAACTTATATCTAACTTAGAAATCTTATTCATGTCAACATAATAAAACATTCTAATCAACTTTACTGTTCTTTCATCAACAATAGTCTCTCTGGTTCGGCAATTCCTACACAAATAACCACCAGCATCACTAGATATAGTTATGATATTGGTACTACCACACTTAATACAAGCATCTATTACCGGCATTACCCCCAAATAATTTAAACACTTCAACTCTAAAATATTAGTTATAACCAAAGGATCTAAACCATCTTCAATCTTATTCAAAGCCGCAAGCAAATTATCATATAATTCATCAGACATATTCTGCTTTATTACCTGTTCTACTAACTCTAATATATAAGAAGCATAACTTATTTTAATTATATCCTTTTTAATATTTTTATAAAAATTAATAACATCAATATCTACAAGACTAGAAAGTTTACCTTCTTTATATACTATATTAAAACAGCCCAAAGTTAACTTAGTCGAAGAACTTCTCACTTTGCTTTTCAAAGTCTTAGCCCCCTTAGCAAGGACACTAATTTTACCATACTTTTTAGTAATTATATCAATTATTTTACTCGTTTCACTATATGTCTTTTCAGATATAATTATACCTTCTATTTTCTCTAACATACTTCCTCAAAACGATAAACCTGTGATACATCAGGGTACTTGACCCTATCAACAAGAGACACAAACATATTATAATCTCTAACCCATACTTGTCCATTATGCATATACACAACCTTCTTTTCCAAGGTTTCAGTGTCCTTAGCAATATATAACACAGTTACAATATCACCCTTAAAATGTCTATAACGTTTTCCCTCTACTATCTCTCTCATTTTTTTCTACTTCCTTTAACTTTAAATAATACTCTATCTTTCCTGTATTTCTGAATAAATTCCATAACAAATCCTTCATATTATCACCTATTATATATTGGTTATAATTTAAAAAAATATTCACTCTAAAAAATCATTATAACCAAATTCAGAAAGATACTTTTCTTTATCACGCCACTTAGGAATAGTTTTCACAAACAACTCCAAATAAATCTTTTCTCCCAACAATTCCTCTAATTCTTTTCGAGCTCTTATTCCAACCTCTTTTATTTTATTACCATGCTTTCCAATAACAATCTTCTTTAACGAATCCCTATCAACCACAATCGCAACATTAATAACATAGTGCTCATTTTTGTGTTCAATATTCTCCGTTACACAAGTTATAGAATGAGGAACTTCCTCATCAGTTAAATTAAACACTTTCTCCCTAACAATTTCCGAAACAATAAAAGGTATTGTCTTATTAGTATACATATCATCCTCATAATATTTAATACTATCAGTAAGATAATTCTTAAGTACATCGACAACCGTATAAACATTATCCTTCTTCAACGCCGATAAAGGAATAATCTCCTTAAAATCATATAAATCTTTATACTCATCTATCTTCTTTAATATATCTTCCTTAGTCATCTTATCAATCTTATTTATTATTAATATAACTGGTTTTTTTATCTCTTTTAAAGTCTCAATTATATACTTATCTCCACTACCTAAAGGCTCACTTCCATCTATAAGCATCATAACAACATCAACATCCTGAATAGAATAATAAGCCTGTTTATTCAACGTTTTTCCAAGTTTGTGACTAGGCTTATGAATACCAGGAGTATCAACAAACACAATCTGCAAATCAGAAGCATTATATATACCCTGTATAATATTTCTAGTTGTTTGTGGTTTATTAGAAGTTATAGCAACCTTTTTCCCAACAATACTATTTATTAAAGTGGACTTCCCAACATTTGGCCGTCCAATTAACGTTACAAAACCAGATTTCACTTTAAATCCTCCTCACCAAAAGGATAAGGACACAATTCTTCCACTGTATACTTTTTAACATCACCATCAATAGAATAACAAAATATCGGCGTATCTTTACTACATAACTCAAATATCATTTGTCTACACACAAAACAAGGTGTTCCAATACTCTTAGCCGAAGTCATAACATGTATCTCCTTAACATCACCCTTTTTATACCCAGAAGCCAACATAGAAAACAAAGCCACTCTCTCTGCACAAGCCCCAGCCCTATAACTGGCATCTTCAACATTAACTCCACAAAATTCCTTCCCATCATAAGTAACCACAATTGACGAAACAGGAAAGTTAGAATATTTAGCATAAGCATTCTCACGTAGTTTTAACAACTTTTCCTTCATATTCTCCTCCTTTTACCATGCTAAAACCAGTATATCACAAATAAAGCCACGATTAAAGAGTTTTTAGTTTTTTATTTTTTATTAATATTGTATAATTATTATAAGGAGGTGAATTTATGAAAAAATACATTGCAGAATTCGTAGGAACAATGATGCTCACGCTAATAGCATGTGGCGTAGCCGTTATACTAGGATGCAATACTGTTAATGGTGTTATTGGAACATCACTCGCATTTGGACTTGTAATCATAGCCGCTGCTTATGGCGTCGGAAAAATATCTGGATGCCACATCAATCCATGTGTATCAATCGCATTTACAATTGCAGGAAAAATGGATAAAAAAGAATGTGTTTGGTACATTGTATTTCAAGTATTAGGAGCATTCTTAGGCTCATTGTTATTAGCGCTATGCCTTGGAAGTTTTGAAGCACTAGGCGCAAACGGATATGGAGGTATCATCGGAAAAGAAACTGAGGTTAATATTCTAATTGCTATGATAGTCGAAATAGTCTTAACATTCATTTTTATAACAACTATTTTAAGCGTAACAGATAAGAATGAAAATAGCCAAGTAGCAGGAATTGTAATTGGTTTAACCTTAACTTTAGTTCACTTATTTGGTATTCCATTCACTGGCACAAGTGTCAACCCAGCTAGAAGTTTGGCACCAGCAGTCCTACAAGGAGGAGAAGCCTTAAGTCAAGTATGGCTATTCATAGTAGCGCCAATTATAGGTTGTATCTTAGCAGGACTATACTATAAATTCATTTTAAAAACAACAAAAAAATAACTACTTAAAAACAGATTAAGAATAACCCTTTAATCTGTTTTTATTATACAACCTTACAAAACTATAATAAAGCAACTATTTTAGGTACAAAAATAATTAAACCAGCAATAACTGACACCAAAGCAAAAACCAACACTGCTCCACTCGCCGTATCCTTTGCAATTTTAGCAAGTGGATCTTTCTTAGGGCAAATCAAATCAACCATAGCCTCAATAGAAGTATTAATCAGTTCCGTAGCGATAACCAAACCAAATAATATAAAACAAACCAACCACTCAAAATGATCTATTTTAAGTAACATTCCAAGCATAATTACTGTTATACAAATTATAGTATGCGCTATTATATTTTGTTCAAACTTAAACGCATATATAATACCATCAATCGCATACTTAAAACTCTTAAAAAGTCTTTTTACACTTCTTTGCTTCAACTTATCTCTCGATACCGAATCCATCTAAAATCAACTCCTGACGCGCAAACATTATTTCTTCATCCTCTTTTTTCATATGATCATAACCAAGCAAATGTAAAAAACCATGAACCGTTAAAAAAGCTAACTCCCTAAGTTCACTATGCCCATACTCATTCGCTTGTTCCTTTACCTTATCAATTGAAATATAAATATCCCCAAGAGGCCTATAATTATCAAACTCCACATCCTTATAATCCTCCAAAGCAAAAGAAATAACATCAGTTGGTCTATCAATATTTCGATACAACTTATTTATCTCATGGATTCTCTTATTATCCACAATAATAACACTAAACTCCAACTCAGTATCATCCAAACCTTCTACTTTTTGAGCATACTCTAGCAATGGCTTTAAAACACCAATATCCTTTATTTCCTCATTCGTTTCATTAAATATTTCTACATTATCCATTTTTTCACCTAGATATATTATACACTCTTTTAATAAAAAAAACCACAAATCTTATTCAATATTCATGTCATCAACAATAACTTCATACTCCGTTATATTCTCATACACCGAAAAAAACACACTTAACTCCAATTCACTCTCCTTAACATTAGTACTAAGTACCTTATAATTCATTATATACTCATCATCATCCAAATTCTCAGAAATCTTACTTACAGCCTTTTCCTTAGCTAAAATAGCCGCCTCATCAACCGTCAAAATCTGATCAATCACAGAAACCTCAGTTTGCCTTTGTCTAACCAAAGATATAGGAAGCACACCACTTTTAAGTAAAACCTGCTCATCAACCTTCTTATTCTTAAAATGTTTCCTAGAAAACTCAATACTCCTATTTAAAAACTTTAAAACCAAAACATCTCTTTTCCTATCAAGCTCCCTCGTTTCACTATAAGCAAAAGGATAAGTTACATTTATCTCATACCATACCTCACCATAAACAGTACCTTGAGCCGGCACCGTATCCTTTACCTCCTCATTAGCGTAAATATTACCACTTATAACCACATCACCCTTCTTAACATAATTATTAATAGACTTTACAATCTGACCACTAGTCGCCTTAATCTCTTTGATAACAGCATCCTTACCAGCAATTACATTCTGTTTCTCATCGCCAACTTTTTCTTCAAGTATCTTCCTTAACTCAACCCTAACTATATACTTAGTACCCTTTTCCTCAATTTCAAGCCACTCAATCTTATCCTTATACTTATTTAAAATTTCCTCCTTTATCCCTTCAATTTGCGAATAACTCTTCTTAAACTTCTTCTCCTTAATATTATATAAAGCCAACTCCCTTTTTAAAAACTCCCTCGTCTTTACATCATTATGAACAACCTCTACCTCAAAAATAATACTACTAAGAAACTTAAACAAAAAAATACCAAAAATAAGACTAATAATTAAATACCTATTAATACGCAAATTTTTCTTAATTTTAATTAAACCAAAAGTATCCAAAACCTCTATATTATAAATAGTCTTTATCTTTAAAATAGACTCATAATCCTTATTATAAACAACAATACTAACCTCATCATCATTTATATAATCACACTTCAAAATATCGATATTATTCTTATGAATACGCATAATAAATCTATTAATATTCTTGCCAATTATCCTTAACCTAACTTTACTGATAAACATATAGACTATTTTATTTTTCATATATTACCTCATTTCGATATTTTTTATATCACCATTTATTAAAACCTCATTACTAAGTAACTTCGACACAACCAAATTCTCACCCTTAATCTTAACTTCACCATCCATATAATTAATAATCACCATATCACTATCAAAATAACCAATAGAATCGTAATTACAAACATTTACTCTACTCTTTAATACCCTCATGTTAAACTCCTCATCTAAAAGATAGTTTCGCACTTTCCCTACTAGTTTCATTTAACCACCTATATAATTTTATTAATTAAAAGTTTTTAATATACAATAAAAATTAAAAAGCAAATTTTTCCAACACAACTTATTTTTTAATTAAAGCATACACCAAAAAAAGACTTTTGAAAATTAATTCCAAACAGTCCCTTCTTAAAAAAAATTTCTATTTTTTACCACTTTCTTCAAATTTTTTAGCCAATACCTTAGCAGGATAACTTTTATCTCTTAATAATTGAGAAATACTTTCACCCATATTTAAATTATATATAATTTTAGCAATATATTCTGAACAGTCAACAACATTAAGCCATGGTTCTTCTAAATATCTAGGATCAATATAACTTACATTTGTTGTATAAATACCATCAAATTTTCCTTTCTCATAATAATCTTTAAACTTATCAATTCCCTTAGTAAATAAAGCAAAAGTACTGATAATATAAATATACGCTACTCCCTTTTTATTTAACTCATCAATAACATCAAACATCGAACCACCAGACGCTATCATATCATCAACAACAATAGCCGTAGAACCCTCAATATCATTACTTCCAGAATAAGAATGTTCTATAATAGGATTCTTACCATCAACGATAGTATTATAATCCCTTCTCTTATAAAAACTTCCTGCATCCTTTAAAATATACTCACTATTAAATGAATTTAAATAAAAATTCATTCTACCTGTTGCTCCAAAATCAGGGGCAACAAAAATAACTCTCTTTAATTTTTCAATATCAGTATCATTAATAAATTTTTCTAAAATAGCATTAGTAGCAAAAAAATTATCGAACTCTGTATATGCCAAAGCTTGTTGTACACCCTCATCATGCGCATCAAAAGTAATAATTCTCTTTACATAAGGATCAACATCTAACTCACGTAAATAAGCCGCACAACTTAAAGCCTCACGGCCATTTCTACGATGTTGTCTTCCAGCATACAATAATGGCATAATTATTGATAGACTATTGGGATGACATTTACAAGCACCAATTGTATCCCTCAATTGTTGAGACAAATCATTAGGCGATGTATGGTTAATAAAACCATGCATCTCATAAGGAATTGAATAATTACCAATATCCTGAAAAATATAAACATCTTGACCACGAACAGAGTCCATAAGTTCAACCTTACCATGTCCATCATTAAACCAAGTTTCCCTAGTATTTAAAATAAATGAACTATCTGTTGAATAAATACTTTTTAAATGCGAGTCAACTTTTTGTCCTAACTCTAAAGCACTCTTTAAAACAATCAATTTTAATTTCTTACTATCATTTGACATAAATCATACTCCTAACCTTACACATTGATTGTATCAAATTACCAATACTATTGTAAATATTTTTAAAAACATTA
>CANRPB010000004.1 GCA_947632415.1 uncultured Bacilli bacterium | reverse complement strand
AAATCTGTCATTTCAACAAAATCCGCAATATCAAAATAAAAATCTTGACTCATTATGTATTGATTTTTTGTTGTAATAGTAATACGTAATTTAAAATTTTTAGTAGTAGATGTATCTAATCCTTGTAAATTAATTCTTACGTTAATATTATTGGGATCAACATTATTACCAGTATAAATAGAACCTGTAGTATAGACAATAGTTTTTCCGTCTTTTTCGTAAATATCTATGATATAAGACTGTAATATCTCAGTTTCCGCAGAATTGCCATTCCCAAAAAATACTTGCCCACTTATAGGAAGAATACCTTTCGTATAAGCTTGCACATCTTCTCCAACAGGATCAAAATCTCTTAGCTCTATAAGTGGTTGTAATATAGGTCTAAGTAAACATACTGTAGACCATTCTGAAAAATTCATCATATTGTCTTGGAGGTATGCAGTTTTACTTTTTTCATCTCCAAAGGTACCTCCATCTGTGCAGTCAAGACGTAATTGTACTTTGTAAAACCTATTTATTTGCCAAGACGTACTATCCCGCAAAGCATTTTTAGGAATAATTACAAAGTACATATTACTCGCGGCATCAAAGCCAATTTCAGACTGACCTTCTTCTACAATATTATTAACATCATAGATTAAAATCCCTGTAGCGTCTGCTAGAGCATTTTCATTTATTGTTTGATCTACTAAGCTTAAATGAATTTTTTTAATTAAATCTGTATTATTTAGAGGAGAATAAGTAAAATATACTACAGCGTCAGTATCATTTGGAAATGCTCGTTGGAATGTTGGTACAATAGGAGCATATAATGAATTGATAAGATAACCAGCCAACTTATCTCCTCCTAACTCTTTTTATTTACCAAAAAATATTAGTATTATATTTAAATTAATTCAGATTGGTTATCGTGAGCAGTATCTATCCATAATTTAATATGCGGATTTTCTGGTTGTGTATCTCCATAATAAATAAATGGAGCTTGATTAATAAAAGCCATATAATTATCATAAAACTGCGCGAGAGTCCTTTTACTTCCATCCTCTCGCGTATCAATTACATTTTCAAAAGTAACGCCAAAAGGAAGCGGGTCAGTAAAAGAACCATCTGCTCGTTTATCAGAAACTTGATTAGCTAAAACTTTTTGAGCATCGGCCATAAACTAACTCCTTTACTACTGTTCTTCTATCTCTTTTTCATCTGAAATATCTTCATAAATATGTTCTGATTCAGATTGTTGTCCTTTTATTTCAGCTTCAATATATTGGATAAAAACAGCTTCACGCACATCTAGTAAAATATGCTCTAAAGCATCTTCCATAATTGATGGGGGAATATTGTTTTCCCCCATTAATTGTGAAATATAATTTTGTAAAGTTGCGCGTAGCCGCACCTTTAACTGTAACTCTTCCATTATTTCTCCTTTTATCTCTTTTAATTTTATTAATTAGGTCCACTAGTCGTTTGTGAATTATTAGAAGCACTAATAGAAACACCATATTTCTCAAGTTGAGTATTATCAATCATCCACATACCCGCATGATGAAGAGTATAAACAGTATTGGTATAACTATGAGTATGTGAGCTACTCGCATATCCAGAGTGAGTATGATTAGCGTTTGCTTTAGTAGCAGCAAGATTATAAGCATCATTTGCTCTGCCCTCTACTGCACTCATTCTATCTTCTAATGCTTGAATTCTGCTAGCTTGTTCACCAGCCCATTTATCATGAGTATTAATCCATCCTGCTACTGCTCCATTGCTATAACAAGTTAAATTGCTCAAATAAGCTTCTTTGCCATAAAAATTAGCACTTGTTCTAATATCATTGCTAGCAGAAACACTATTACTAGTACCAGGATAACTGCCAGTTAATGTAATCCAAGGAGTACCAATACCTGGCGTCGCTTGAACCATTGAAACGCTACCAGATGTTTGGCTCATAATAGTTGCTGCTCTTGTGGATAAAGCCCATTGTCCTCCACCGGATTGCGGACTAAGATGCAAATAAGTAGTACTACCGCCCATACTCGCATCTAATGTAATACCAGCACTAGCTGCACTAGAACTAATAGCAATACCACCAGTAGTACAAGCGATATCCCAACCGTTAGTAGCTTCTAATTGACTTTTTCCTGCAATACTAAAAGTTGCCCATGAAGAACTAGAACCTAAATTTTGAGTTTGAGTACCAATTATCATATTAGAACCATTAGTAGTTTTAATTTGAAAACCACCACTAGTACCAGTTAATAATGTAAGATTATTAGTGATAGTAATATTAGCTGCGCTGCCCCAAGTTTTAGAAACCGTATTCTTAACACTTTCTGTTAATGTACTATTAAGAGTTTTAGTAACTGCTCCAGTGACATTTACAGTTTTAGCATTTTTAACAATTTCAGAAAAATCTCTTGCAGTAACAAGTGATGATGTATCGCCATTCTTTAACTGTAAATAAGAACCTTGATTAAATAAACTGGCTTCTGTACTAGAAAGAGACAAATAATTTAATGAGCTCTTTGTAGTATTAGAAAAATCATCCGCATATAAATTAATATTTTTGCCATATATATTTAATGGCCTAATATATTCATTTGTTCTACTAGAACTACCACTAAGATATATCGGACTATTATTAACAGTCATAGTCGCAACATCAGTAAACATCTTAAATAACGCTCTAGTACCAATATCTATTGAACTACCAACATATTGACTATCGCCCGCATTTGCTCCAAAAGCACCAATATAACCGATATTTAAAGCAGTAGCTACTGTGCTTGTAGAAGTTCCTTCCCCTACAGGCTGCCGCAACATATTAGCATAAAAACGCCCCGCACCATCAATGCCTACTAATGGAATACGGCGCCATTCATTATTATCCGTATGACAAGTATGTCTATAAATAGTAAACAAAGATAAATCATTAGAGTCCATTTGCAGTTCTAATGCATCGCCTTCGTCTAAAATTAAATTAGCATTATCCATATCTATTTCATCGCCCATTAAAGGATGACCTTTAATAGAAAGATAAGCAGGCTTTGCATTTAAAAGAATCCCTTGTTTGTCATGCGGGATACTACGTTCTGCGCCGCTAGGAGCATCGCTATATTTTCTACCAATACTACCGTCAACAACATTATACAATGAACGGCTATCAATTTTCCACTGCGCAATAGAAGAAATACCACCTGGTATTAATTCAATTCGGCCTTCCGTTAAAGGATTATTCTTGTCTAATGGATCATCTTCAGTAAGGCCAAAAATTGCATTACCGGTATTAGCGTCTAAGTAAATAGATTGTTTACCATGAGAATATCCCAAAAGTCCAATAATTGGGTCTTCCATATCATATGTTTGAGCTTTGCCCATAACAACACCAGTAAAAGTGTTGTCAGCATTTTTCTCGCCAGCACCAATTTGTGGAGCTAATATATAGTTATCTTCTTCATTAATCTCAATATGATTTCCATCCCAAGAATTAAGAGAAGCTAATCCATATACATTTAATTGCATATGGATAGGAACCCAAAATTCACATTCAGGATTTTGTCCTAATTGTTCTCGTGAAGAATAAATGACACCATGAACTAAATTATTAGTACATAAACCACTATATACATCATTAGGAAGAATATATACCATTAGTTCACCAGAATCATCTAATGTATATACAGATGAACTAAATGCAGCTTCTGAATTTTTTTCTGGTATGAACCTAAAAGCACATGTATCTTGAGTCTCACGTGTATTTCTATCTGTTGCGCCTCCAATAGCTTCAAGAAATACAACTTTACCAGCAACGCCTTCAAATGCTTCAATCCTAATTTTAAATCCTTGATTTTTATTATACAAAGGATTGCGGCCATCCTGATTATATAAAATTTGTTTAAGCGTATAATCAGTATCTACATGAACTTTATAATCTGATATTTTATTATACTTCACTATTGGAATTTGAAAATAAGCATAATATGTACCAGTATTATCGTTTTCATCTGTTAAAGAAGTTTGAGCTTTAACTATCTGATTTAAATCTCGAGCTGTTGAACTACTCGGACCATATGATAAAGTAGCGCCATTAACATCGCCAGTTATCGACATTTGTTTACTTGTTTTACCAGCTAAACTCCAAGTAACAAAATTAAGAACTAACTTTTTATCTCTTTGATATAAATCAAATTGCAAAACAGGTTCTAATATATCTTGGCCAGTATTCCATTTAACTATACCATCAGAAGCTATTTCCATAGTAAGCATATCTGTATCAAGAATATTACTTTTGCTATTAGGAGAAATTTTAGCTACTATATCAGTACCATTAGTTCCATTATCTCCAACTTTAACAAAAAGAAAATTGGTTTCTTTCGTCCATTCTTCTCCTTGATAAGATACAATAGCAGTAACTTGATTATTTAATGCTTGGTAGTCATAATTTTGAACAATATCCATTGGATATGTAGGAGCTGCGGTATACCATTCAATTCTATCATTAGCAGGATTACGAGTTAATTCTGTTGGAATTTTAATCATAGTATCTTCAAGAGGAACTAACCATTTAATTCCATATGTTCCAGCATTCACTTCAAGACCAGCTGGATCATAAAAATGCGCAGTTAATGGAAGCACTTTTAACGGATCTTTATATCTTTCATTAGTAGGAGATACACCAGATTCACTATATTGAAATACTTGGTCACCATTTTCAATTATAATATAATAATCTGCGGGCTCTGCTGAATTTTCATTTTGCAATGTAATATCTGCGGAACCAATAAAATAACTCTCCCCATCATCGGAGTCCCGCAAATAAACACTACATCTAAAAGTAGCAGTATTATCAACAGCCCTAATAGGATATATTAATTGATTACCATTTAAGCCTTTTGGAAATTTAGAGCCGCGAGTCATCTCCATTTCAATTTTTAAATTAGAGAGTGCCGCGTATCCTATTCCTCGCTCTAATCCATCATCATATTCTTGCTCAATTTGTTCATATGTACGAGTAAAAGAATAAACTTGATTACCTTCACTAATTTTACTCCAAATAAAAGTAAAATATCCATCTGGTCGATTTAATACATTACCTGCATCAAAATTTTCTGATCTTCCATCTATTTGACAAGTAAGAACAGGCTTCCCACGATCAAAGCCAAATTTAACACCTAGGTCAGAAATAATACCTATATCTCTTTTTTGTGTATCATTATAAATAGTAAAATATTCTTTTAATATAACCTGCTCTTTATAAACAGCTACACAAAGATATTTATTTTCATAAGCCCTATTTTCAGTTTCAAAAGATACCAGCGTAGCTTTAGTGCCTTTATCCTTGAGTCGTTTCCAACCTACTCCGCCATACATCTGATAAAACTCACTAGATGTAGTAACACGCGCGTCTTCTACAAACCAATAAAACATAGTGCCGTCTGTAATATAATTTTCTTTATATTTAACAGATGCTAGAACAGATAAGGATGTATTAGGGGCAGATGTTTTAAAAGTATTGCCATCTGGCAAACTAATTTTTAATCTATAATCTCCGTTGGAAGAATCTATAGGCTTGAGTCCATAAATTTCTAAATTATTACACCATATATCTGCACCCCACATAGTATCATTGATATAATCATCTTCTTCAACAAAACCATGCGAATAAAACAAAATTGTTTGAATATGTGAAAAATTTTCTATGTCTATTGGAAAAATAGCATATTGATCTGACCATTTAGAATAGGCATAAGGATTACCCGTCATATTATTGGTATCAATAATGTATGAATAATACTTATATGCATTTTCGTCAGGAACTGAGCGATCTTTAAAAGCTAAAACAAATTCAAGAGCATACATACCAGTTTTAGTATTTCTATGTTCTCTTGGAAGTCTAGTTTGAAAACTAGCTTCTAACATAATTGCTTGCGCTTCTTTTAAATTGTTTTGAAATTCTTCAATATCAATAGTTACTTTATTATTTTCAGTATCAGTAAAATCATAAATTAAATAATAGTCATCTACTAAATAGCTATGTAATCCAAATGATTCTTCCCCGTTATGGGTAATAACGTTACGACCTATAAGATTATAATTTTCCAAGAGAGAAGAAACGAAAGAAATATTAGAATCATCTTCTAATAATGTAGCTTTTCCTACAATAAGTTTTTTCTTAGAAAAATCTCCCTCTGGTACTAAAACATATACGCTTGTATTGCGGGAATACGTAACTCCATCTTGCGAATATGCTACAAAATTCCCACCTTGATAATTAACAGTATGTTCACCAGTTAAACTATTATTACATTGTACAATAGTAGCAGTAACTGTTTTATCTGTAGCTAATCTATCTATCCTATTGCGGGCAATATTATCTATCGCTTGAAAGATAGATTCTTGTAAGCGGTCAGACATATTATCACCCCTTAAAATAAAAAAAATAAGGGAAGAGCATAAGGATATTACACTCTTCCCACAGTATCCTTTAATCTCACAACTCTAATAGATATAAAATCCATAAGATTAAAGTTATAAATTTTTACCCGAATTTTTCTTATCTAGTACGATTAGCATATTGGAAAGACTGGTCACTTAAACTTAATAATGCTTGTTTAATTTCATCAGCAGAACTAGCATTTGGAAATTCCGCAGTAATTGAAACAGTTTGTTCAATAGTTTCTTTACTCATTGGGAAAACTGTACTTCCATCAAGAAGCGCAGAAGCTAATTTACTTAATGTTCCTGTCTTCATACTAGTTGCCATATCTCTTACAGCAGTAACAGCTGCAAGGATATTCTGAGTATCTTCTTCATTAAGAACTAGCTCTTTAGAGTGCAACCAAGCTAATCGACCATTTTTAGTCAACGGATTATTTTCTGTCCAATCACCAGTGTAACCACCAGTATCAAATAATTGGTCAGGTTTAACCCATCCAAGGTCATTATAACCTTTATCTGGAGCAGAAATATGGACTTTAAAATTACCAGTTGTATTAGCAGTTCCGCCATATTCTGTTGAAGAATATCTGTCAATAGTGATAGCATTAGCTTGGCCTGCAAACATATGACCCGCAGGACTTTTGCCCCAACTGTCATAATAATACCAACCAGTATACCCAAATTTATTACCAACTTTAAGAGATTTATCCCCACTAGAGCCAGAACCTGAGCCAGACCCATTACCGCTACCAGAACTACTAAAATCATAAGGATTATTAGTTTCATTCACTTGGCTACTTAAGTTTGCAATTTCTAAGTCTTTTTGAGCAATTTGATCTTTCATTCGCTCGACTTCTTGTTGATAAGCTCGCATTGCATTTTCCGCATCTTGTATTTTAGCAGTATAACTTGCTAAAACATTATTGTATTCAAGTACAACGCCCGCATCTGAACGTAATTGATCGATAAATGCCGCATTAGATTGCGCAAGGCTATCTGTAGCATCTCTAGCTTCAAGAACTGCATCAGTAATATCATTAAAATTCTGTCTTGCAAGATCTGATAATATTTCAATTTGTTGTTGATAATCTTCAGCATTAGCTACAAGATTTTCAAACATCATATCAGTATTATCATTGAACTCTTCAAGATTAAATAACCATTGAGTTAATGAATCGCTCCAACGAGTATCAATTTCATCAAAAGCATCAAGATTGCCTTGTACAATTTGGTCATATGTCTCTTGAAGTCTTTCTGCATTTTCATCAGTCATCATCTCGACCATACCAATAAAATCATTGATAATATTCTTTTCTGATGTTGATAACTGTTCACTAGTACCTGCAAGATATTCTTTTAAACTGTCAATAATAGTTTGTGTACGTTCTTTCTTTTCATCTAATGATAAGTTCGCATCTGTCCAAATATCATCTATTAATTTGCGGGCGTCTTGTAATGCAGAAAGTGAATCTTCTTGCGTTTGCCGCATTTGCTCTTTAGATAAATTATATGCATTATTTTGAGCATCTAATAAATCATCTTGAGCATCTCTAATATTATCTTGGTCAGCAGTATATACATAATTATAATTGCCTTGACTATCACGACGTAATTTAAGTTGTTGCTTATTGCGTTCAGCCTCTTCTAATGCGATACGTTTTTGTAAAAGTTCAATCTGCATTTCCGCATATTGGACATCGTACTCAGAAATCTTTTCTTTTTCACGGAGATAACCAAGTTGTTGTGCCATTTGTTCAGTAATTAACTGTTGCGTATGTAAGTCTCCCGCATTATCCAAAAGGTCAAGATATTTACTTTGTAATTTTTGAGTCTCATATGCAGCATTTGTATCATCTAAATAATAATCCGCGTTGCGGTTAATAAGTTCCCACTGTTCTTCCATCCAGTCAAGATCAGTACCTAAAGCACTATCTACCCAATTATCGCCAATTTTAGAAACGACATTTTCATATTGTTCTTGCATATTTTCAAGAGATTCCTCAATAAGATCGTTAAGCTCTTGTTGAGTGTCAACTATCATCTCTTGAACTTTTTTCCATTCCTCAGAGCCTTCTTGCAAGCCAGCTTGCATATCTTTTAATAAATCAAGTTGATCTTGCATTGAACTAATAGAAACTTGATAATTATGTTGTTGTGCTTGTAGAACTTCATTAATTTCATCATAATTGCGGTCACCACGCAAAAGTTCAGCTATTTCTCTTTGATGTTCGAGTTCATCAGTAATGTTCTCAAACTGTTCACGGCGGTCTTCAATACTATCACCAATTTCATCAATCATATCGAGAATAGCATCATGAAGATTGTCCATTTCATCTTCAAAATCTTTAACCATATCAACCGCTGAATTAAAAACATCTCTTGCTATTTCATATAGATCAGCAGAATTTTCACCAAATATACTAGAAGTGCCTGTAGAGTTGTATTGATCTAATTGTTCTAGCATCATTTGCATATTTAACATTTCCATGTCAAAGTATCCTGTACCATATGCTTCAACTGAACCAGGCGCCGCATTACGAGCTTTCTCCATAAGATCGAGTTGTTGCTGATACCATTTTCTCTTTTCAGCGGAAGTATTTTCTTCATTCATTAATTTTTTAGTGCGATCTATAAGCGTATCATAAAATTTAGTAGCAGATACAGTTCCCGCGTCAAAATAGTTTGCAAGTTTAGAGGTAGATTCTATCATATCTCTTTGAGGATCGTCTTTACCATATCCGCTAAATACACCTTCAAATTCTATCCATGCCTCTTGGAGATCTTTAAAGTTTTCTACGGCTTCAGTTTGAGTTTTTAATGCTTCAATACGTATATCTTCAATTTGATCTTCTAAATCTTCTAATTGTTTAATAGTATCATTAATATCTGATCCGAGTAGTTCATCATATCGTTGATATTTTTCTTCAAATTTATCTAATCGTTTTTCAGCTTCTTCAATTTGCTGATCTAAAGCTTCTTGGCCTTCTTCTGTAGCTGTATTGTTATATTGATCTATTAAACTATTTAGTTCATCAATCATTCTTTGATGAGTTGCCGCATAATTATTGATAAAGCCTTCTTCATCAAATGTAATACCATATTGAGAGGCTAATTGATCACGAAGTTCTACAGCTTCTTGTTTTTGGATATTTAATTTTTCTTTATGGAGAGCAATCTGTTTATGGAGGAGATCAATTTGCTCATTCATATTATCAGCTTGTTCAAAGCCAATTAGACGATCTTGTTCATCTCCAATTCTTTCAAAATCTTTAACAGTATCATCTAAAAGAGTATTAATTCTTTCATAGCGATCAATAGTTTTTTCGACGGGGTCTTTTTTCTTCGGCTCATAAGTGCTACCACTACCGCCGCCTCCACCTTTTTTCCCCCCGCCTCCACCACCGGAGCCACTAGAGGATTGTTTACGTGGGACACTACTATTACGATACTTATTCCCTCCACCACCATTACTAACTTTAGTAGCATTCTTTACTGTTACTCCGCCGCCAGAACTTTGCCCATTGGCAGTAGTAACTTTCATGCCAAAACCAGTAAAAGCTTTTTCTTGCGATTCTGTAATAGGTATTGGAGTATATCTGACACC
Organism: uncultured Bacilli bacterium; assembly: GCA_947632415.1. Taxonomy (GTDB): domain Bacteria; phylum Bacillota_I; class Bacilli_A; order RF39; family UBA660; genus UBA3631. The sequence goes on along the minus strand of CANRPB010000004.1, from coordinate 34,559 downwards.
AGGAAAAGTACCACTCATCTGTGTAGTTCCACTTCCATCAGGAAGAGGTAAAGTAGCATTCCACGCAGTCTCTATAGGTTCTGGCTGGACACCAGAATAAGTCATAGTATCAACTTGTTCTGTTTGTTCAGGGACAACTTCTGCATCAACTCCCATAGAGCTTAATACACCTTGGATTTCACTAGCTGTTAATCCAGCTTGAGCCAACATATCTGCTAAGCCTTGTAAGAAAGGCATATCATCTAACGTTGCTCCAATAGGAATTTCATTAAATGAATTAGCATCAAGCAACGCTTGCATTTGATTCCATACATTATCAAATGAAGCAGGGTCTAATCCAGCTTGGATCCAAATATCTTCTGCTGCTCTACGCTGTAATTCAGCATAAGCTTCTTCGCTACCCTGAATAGCCTGTTCTAACAAATTAAGATTATCTGCATCTTCTAAGAAGCTACGAGATAACTCTGTATTTGGGTCAAGATCTAATAAATCTTGATATACATTTTGAAGTTCACTAATTGCTTCTGCATGATCTTCTATATCATCAGAATTTAAAGCATCTTTCCAATCTTCTAAATTATCAAAAGAGTCTTCAAGAGCAGAGTCATATCTCTTTTGAGCTTCTGCTGTATCTTTTAAAGCTTCTTCATTTTCTTTTAATCTGTCGCTATACCCCTCAACTTCACTACCCGCATCTCCAAGATAATCACTAAGAGCTCTAAAACCTTCTTCATCTACGTCTGAATCTAATTTTAAATTTTCAAAGCTAGTACCTGCGATAATTTCTTTCGCACTTTGAGAGGCTTCATCTACTACTCCAGTTAATGCTTGTAAAATTTGCTCTAATGAAGCGCCTTCGTCTAATTTCGCTCTAACATTTAATTGTTGGTCTGGTGGTAAATCATCAAATGCTTGTTGTAATGAATCCATAAATTCATCTGGAGAAATACCAGCTTCATCTAAGGTCATCCAATCTCCACCTTCTTGAGTTTGGACTCTTAGATTATTAAATTCTTCTTGAGCAAATCTATCACGATTTAATAAATTAGCTTGCTCTTCTTTCTTTTGCTCTAACATTAAAGCAAGTTTTCCGGCTTCATCACTGGTGTTATTAATCATCCATTCTAACTGGTCTGACCAAGGGCCTAATGCTTCAAGATATGCTCGAATATTTTCATTGTTAAAGAAAGCATCTACTACTTTCTGATAATCTCCATTAGCAGCAGTAATCTCACTAGCAATATCCATAGCATTAAGACTAGCTAATTGTCCTTGTTGCTCTTGAAAATCAGCTATATCTTCAATATTTAATGCTTCTTGTAGTATAGATATTTTATGATAATAATTATCTCTTTGGGCTTCTAAAGCGTCAATCGTCTCTTGATCGTCGCCATTATCTTCAGCTTGTTTTATTTGATTGTCTAAGTCATCAATAGCAGTATTATAATCTTTAAGAGTTTTATTAATTATTCCTATAGCTTCAGCGGGAGAATTATTTTGTTCAGCTTGTGTAATTTGATCCCATAATTCTTGTGTTTCTTTAGTAGGAACGGCTGTTTCTCCAATATACTCTTCAGGATTTAATTTACCTATAGCGGTTCTTAAATCAGCATAAATAGAGCCATTTAAAAATCCACCTTCAAGAGATTCCTTATTAGTACTATTTAAGAAAGTCTCAAGATCTCTCTCTGCCATTTTTCTTTGTTTCGCATCTGCATTAGAGATTGCTTCTCCAAGAGCTTCGTAATCTCCAATAGCTAAAGCTACTTTTGCATTTTGATCATCTAATGCTTCAGTGACAGCTTCCGCACTTTGCTTAAATTCATCAGAGACTTGTCCCGTATCTTGATATTGTTTATATAATTCTTGAAAACTATCAATTTGTGAACTAATATCATTATAATTCTCAAGTCCATTAGTCGCTTGTTCTTTTTGATCGTCATATATTTGTTGTTGTTGCTCTTGATAATAACTTAATGCAGTAGTAAGTGCTGTAAGAGCAATCATTGCTACACCAATTGGACCGCCTAAAACACTAAATGCTTTACTTAATCCACCTGCCGCATTTGATGCTATTCGCATTCCAGCTGCAGCAGCTCTATTAGCCTGAGCGACACCTTCTGCTCCAGCTTGTACACGTGACATTCCATTTGCTAATAAACCATATTTATCAGCAATCCCCCCGAAAAAATTAGCTGTAATACTGGTTAATTTTAGTTTATTTAACTGTTGAAAGCCTGTAATTATCATTGGCAAAGTAAAACCGATATTAGTTAATAGCTGCATTAATTTTTCAGCACCAGACAAACTATCATCTGCTAGCAAACTACCTAAATGTTGAAAAGATTGCCATGCAAATCCTAATTGCATTACAGCTCCAGATACGTCAAGAATTTGTTTTACAGTCTGTTGTTTATCAATACCTGTTTGATAGCCTTCAGCATCAGCAACAGCCGCATTTAAAATATCTCTCTGTAAGCCAGCATTTAAAAAAGCAGTTTCTGCAGTTTGTGAATCTGTAAAGAAATTTCCTGATTTTAAAGTAGCTCCAACTAAACGAGTATTTGTAATTAATTTTTCTATTTCTGTAGAAAATCTTTCAATATCTAAAACGCCACTTCTAACTTGTTCTTTAAGCTGATTCATTGTTTGTACAACATTTTGTTTTAATACTTGGTCAACATTTTTACATCCATTACTAGCATTAGTAAAAGCAGCAGGCAATGTACTTACAGCATTAAATAATTCTCTAGTTTTAACTGTTGTATCCCCTTCAGCGACTCCGACAGCCGCTAATTTAGATTGAATATTAGTCAAACGTTTTTCTAATCTATCGTATGCCACACTAACTTGTTCAGCTTCAGCTCCCCAATCTAAACCATTTGCAGAAGCTACCCTAAAAGGTGTAATAGAATTATTTTTGGTCAATAATTCCATATTATTCTTTTGTAAAATAGCGTTAGTAGCTTGAGTTGATACTTGTAATTGTTCTTCTGCTGTTGCTAAACCTTTGACAGATCCTGTTAAACTATCTACTATTTGATTATATTGCTGTAATTGTGTAGTATCAAATGCTTTATTATTAGTTAACCCCCATGCTAAAAAATTTTGTAGTCTTTCTTGTTCACCAGACATTAACCCAGCATTTTGAGACATAATAAATTGTTTCGCGGCTTCAGTAGATTGTGCAGATTGAGTTTTTGCCATATTAGAAATATCTATTTGAGCAATATTTCTAGCAATGTTTTGAGAAAAAGTTCTTGTCATTATACCAGCAAAAGCTGTAAGCAATGGAATTCCCCCACCAATGCTACTAACTAAAGTATTAACAAGATTAATTAAGTTGGTGAGAAAATCTATGGCTACACCAAAATCATCTTGATTAAAAAGATTAGTTAATAACCCTTCTAATGTTGCTTGTAAAGTAGCTCCTTTACCAGCCAAAGAATCAAGATATTCTGACTCCATTTCATCTAATGTACCAAGAGATTCATTTTCTGCTTGTTCAAGATAATCATAATACATATCTTGATTATTCATCAAAGTCATCAAACGGTTATATTGGAACTTGCCAGCAAGAGTAACTGCCGCAGATTGTTGTGTAGCACGATCAAATGTGTTCCATTTTTGCATTAAATCTTCAATAATAGAACCCATATCCCGCATTTGACCATTAGTATCAAGAACTTGTACACCAAGTTTTTCTAATGCGCCAGAGAATGATCCAAGATCAACACCATCTTCAAGTGTTTCACCCATCTTTAAATCACCAAAACGAGCATAAATAGTTTTTAACGCATTACCAACAACTTCTGGTGCTTCACGAGTAACAGATACAATAGTACCAATTTGTGAATATAATTGTGCTTGATCTACTCCAAGAGCAGAAGCAGTAGCAGCAACACGAGAAGAAGCAACAGCTAATTCTTCGACATCTGCCGCAGATATATTAGCAATTTTAGCAATTTGGTCCATAGATGCGCCAAGATCATCAACTGCTAATCCATAACCATTAATAATAGAAGTCATTTGTTCAGAAACTTCTGATGTTTCTTGTCCAGTAACATTAGCTACTTTTAATGTCATATCAGCAAGTTTCTTTTGGTCTTCAAGATTATATCCTTGTTGAGCGTAAATCATAGCTGCATCTGTATAAGCAACAGTCGTATTACCTAAAGCCGCGGCAGCCTCATTTGCATATTGTGCAAATTCTCGCATATCCTCTTTAGTATAATCAGACACTAGCATAATGTCTGTTAGAGAACGATCAAGGTCTTGCATATACTGAATTGCATTATGAGCAGCGTTCATTACCTCTTGAAAACCGCTAGCAATAATACCCCATCGAACAGTATTACCTAAAGTGTTCCAAATCTTATCAGCTGCCTTTGTAGTAGATTTTAATCTAGTATCAAGTTTTCCCATTGCTCCCATGATACCAGTAAAAGCATTTTGACCAGATGCTCCCATCGCATTAAGAGTAGCACCCATTTGTTTCGCTGTTATACCAGCTGCAGCAAGAGATTGAGTAAATTTATTTACATTTAAAGTACCAGTTAAACCATTATAAGCGGAAGCTAAAGCAGAACGAATAGTTGCTATTTTCTTTTGCGCATCTATTACTTGATTTGTAGAAATCATATCATGTGAGCGCAATTTAGTTAACTCTACTTCACATTGTCGCAATTGACTTTGAAGCTGAGTTAGTCCACTAGCATCCAATCTTGTTTGAATGTTGTATTGGACTGTTGTACTATACTTAGCCACGCCTTATACCTCCTTCAAGCAGTCTAACTACTTATATATTTATAATAAATAATTAACATAAAAAAAATATCCCTACCATAATATAAAAATGGTAGGGATAAAAGTATTAAATATTGCCCAAATATTTAAGCCATAGCTAGAGGTATAGGTTCTATTTTTTTAATAGGTATTTCTTTAGTAGAAGATTTGATAGTAGATTCAAATAGAGATTCTCCAGAGTTGTCAATTCCCCATTTGCGAGCTATATTTTTAACTTCTTCAAGATCACCATTCTCGTTCATAATAGCCAATTCGTCTTCTGCACGTTGAGTAACACCTGTCATAATCTCACTCAAATTATCAAGCATACCCCGCATTGAATAAGCATAAGTAGTATAATCTTGATACCATGTTTCTGCTATTCTAGCAACATTTATTAAATCATTAGAATAATTATTTATAAATTCTTTAATTTCTTCAATATGATCCATCCAATAAATTAATGGATTTTCATGTATCTCTTGAATTTGATTAAATTTTTCTTCTTCATTTTCTAAATATTTTAATTCTACAAATAAATGGTTATATAAACTGTGTTCCATAATGTACGTGTTCATAAAGCCATCATCGTATGCGTCTTGTATAGCATTGCTAACCGCATTATAGATCATTTGTGGATTAAAAATATTTTGTTGTTCTTGTTCTATATTTATGGCCATAAATATATTCCTCCTTGTTAATCTCTTTTATTTAATTTTAGTTTATCATATTTTATTTTTAATGTCAAATTTTATATCACGTCATTAAACATATATCCTAAATTTAAAGTAATTTTAATTTTTGTTCTTTGTAGAATAGTATAAGCATATACGTTACGTTTATACGCTTTTTTAAATACACTATTTTCTGATTGAGATTGTGCTGTATTATCATCTCTTAACCCACCAAGAGAAGGAGCATCAACAGTAAAACCATGATGCATATTTTTAACCATTAAATCATTAGCATTAAATGCTTCTTCTATTATATTTGCAACAGAATAAATTTTATTATTAACAATAAGCAAGGAAGCGAAATCATAACCTCCATTACCTATAGCCCCTTGGCCAGCAAGAGCATCTACAAGTGTTAAAACACCTAATAGCCGCAACATATACCACCAATTAGTAGTATTTGTCTTTTCAGCTAAAGAAGCAATAGCAGCTTGCGCTTGTAAAGTAATACCTCCTATATACCTTTCTAATTCTTGCAATAATGAATACATTGTGCTATTAACTGCAACAAATCCTGTAACAGGTCTTCCTTTATTTGCTTTAAAAGCTTTACCATGTCTAACCTTTACACTTGCGCCAAATACTAAATTTAATTGTCCCCCATTTTTATGACCTCGCCACTCAAGTCGTACATCTTCTTTTCCTTGATGACCTTCTATATCTGTATTTTGTGCAGTCCAATGCGGAATTACTTTTCCTCCATTAGCAGCAACTATATTAGTTAAATTCTTGTTTAAAGTTTGTAATGCATCTTCAATTTTAATAGTACCCGCGCCTGCTGCTAAAAGAACTGCCATTTCTCCTAATAAGCCGCCAATAGCATTAAAAGAACTAACAACTTTTGCTAATCCTTCTTGATAGCCTACTGTCAATTCTCCTCCCACAGAATGTTCAGCCATAATACTAAGACCTCTTTTGATTTCTGCAGAATATGCTTCTAATACACTCTTAGCTTTTGCTAACTCCCCCGTAGATAATACTGCTTTTCCAATAGTGCCATATTCTGGAGGAAGATAGCTGATTTCTCCTCCTGCATATCCCGCCAAAACAGCTTCAGCTAATTCATATTGACTATTTGCTTCTAAAGAACGAAGAATAGTTTCAACACCTTGTTCTATTCTATTGGATAATGCTTGAGTGTCTAAACCGACTAATTTTCCTTTATTGCGTAAAGCACTGCTAATTTCCGCAATACTCATTTCTGTGCCACCTACATTAAGCTTAATATCCGCAGCAGTTTCTACTTTAATATTGTTTTCTAAATCTGGAACAATTTGAGAACCGATGTTAGTACTAGTTCCTATACGGTTTATTAATCCTTTAATCTGTTTAAAAGTATATTGTGTCCCTGCTCCATAATTTTTTTGCGAGGCATTAAATCTCTGTGCAAACAATGTTTTTTGTCTACTAGTTATAATTTGAGCTTGATTTATAAATACTCCAGCATCTGGAAATGGGGGAATACTGCTATGATAATGTAAATAAGTAATATTACCAAGTCCACTATGAGTCCTTAATCTTTCTTCTACTCTATTACCAAAATCGCCAATACTGTCTATTAATATAGTCATGTCACACCTCCTTTCATAAATAAAAAAAATGGGAGCACGCGGTCTCCCGCGCACTCCCGCGCATTAACTAATTAGATTCCTTTTCAATATTAACAGTATATTGTTGTACTGTTCCTGTAGCATTTTTAGTTTCAATATTAGTTAATATAATATTATCTTTGCCTAGCCATAACAATAGACCTTTATCGTCTAATGACATCCATTCAGACCAATCATTATCAGTCCATTTTACACGGAACTGATTACCTTCCCATTTGCCACCAAAAATGTCTAATGGTAGATAATACCCATCTTTGCGTTCAGGATATTGTTCTGTAAATGGAGTTACATCTTTACAGTATTTAGCTATACCTGTAATAGTAGTTGCCTGAACATTAAAATTACCAAAGTTTTCTACATTATGGTCATAGATAGTATCGTTTGCTAACTTAAGATATACTGCATCATCATAAGGAATAAAAGTGCATTTGCTAGCATCAATTACATACATGTAACTGGTATCTTCAGTAGCTGTGACAGCTTCCGCTGAATCCCAAAGTTTAAAACGACGTTCTGTGTAGTTATCTGGACCAACTTGAACAATAGGTTGATAAGGATCTTCAATTAAAGTTCCTTCTTTCTCCCACTTACCATCAAGTTGTTTCCAAGTTACATACTTGTCTGCCGCGCCAGTCATTGTGAAAGGCACCGCATAAGCATTTTTACCACCATAAGCTTTTGAGAACTGCTTTAACACGCCACCGTCAAGTGTAATGTGCTGACCATCTACAGTACAAGTTACATCTTCTACATAATCACTAAGATCATTTACATAATGAAGATAAGGAACACCTTGCGGATCTCTTACTTCGATAGATGTAAACTTAGGAATATGGCGATTTAATGTTAAATGGGTTAAATCATAAACCTTATCATAAGTCTGATGATTATATTCACCAATTACATGAAGTTTTTGTTCTGAACTTGTAACATGGAAAATACACCAACCATCATCTACAACAACAGGTTCTTTCATTACAGTGTCTCCACCCTGCAATTCTACCTTAATAATAGTATCCGCAGGCTCCGCACTAAAGTCAAGAACTAGATAGTTACCATGTTGTAATGATTCATTGGCAGGGAATGCTTCTGGGAAACTATCAAAATAGAATAATTGACCAGTAATTTCAGAATCCCCTACAACAAGATTTTGTTGAATATTATTTGCTTGTTTTCCGCAATAAATTTTATCACCTACTGGAGCAATAACATTTACTATAGGTGGTATATATCCTTCAAAATCACAAGCTGATGCATCAACTGTATAATTAGTTTCCGCATTCAAACTATATCCAACCGCAGCTGGAGTAATAGTTAATTCTCTTGTAGGTGATTGAGGATCAATAGCCATGATTAAGACCATAGTCCCTTCTTCATCACCAGTTTGGCCAAATGTCAAAGTTTTTTCAGTACCAAGAAGAGTAGTACTCTTTACAGTTGTGCCATCTTTTCCTAGAAGTTTAACAGGTAAGAAATAAGAAGTTATTTCAGACTCTCCAGGGAACATATCCTGATAATCATCAATCTTCTTTAACTCACCAGTAGCAGTGATAGTATGCGCTTGTTCATCAAGAACATATCCATAATTTTCTCCTACTAAATCCTCTAAAGTATGAGAACCAGCTTCAATAGAACCTAATTCTTCCTTGCTAAAAGGCTCTGCTGTTGGAGCTTGAAAAACGCATTCCTCACAATTAATAGTAACTTCTAACCCATCTGTATCAGTTTCAGCATCTTCTAACGTACTATAAATCTTAAGATTTATATTAGGATTCTCAGGATCAACTGCAAAGATTATATTCATTACAGTATTTCTGTCACCTGTCTTACCAAATACATTAGCTTTACCATCAGGCATACGCTTTACAGCTTGTCCTCTAATACCTGTTAATTGTATAGGAAGATAATATCCAGTTGCCATTTCAGATGGAAAACCTAATACTTCATTAACTGTATCAGGTTGTTTATATAGTGTACCAGTTACAGTAATCTCGTTCTCTAAAAGAGTGGCGGTCCCAGAGAAACCGTCACTCGTATTATAGGTCCCGAGCTTTACGCCGGTTGCCACTGTTGCTTTCTTTAATTCTGGAGCGACAGGGTCGGCAACTATTCCCCCGAATCAACGAAGATTGACTTCGTATACCATTCGTCTACATCAGCATCACTAGTGCGGTTTTCGTGACCGATAATATCCTTTGTACGATAGTTATGAGAGTCACCTTCAACATCAAGAACTTGAAGAATAGCCATAACCTTTTTATTCTTGTTAAATTTAGTATACGCAGGGAATGCATCAATTGTGAAAGTAAATGTTGAAGGATCGCCGCTGTTAGCCATTGTAAATGTAAAGTTAGATTGAATCTTACCACGTGGAATGACAAATTCAGCAGCCATATCTACACCAGTAGCTTCATCACGGAATAAGGTAGAAGCTTCAATATAGTAATAACCAGCAAATGTACTAGCATCAATTTGAATTTCAGTAGCACCTTCAGTATGAACTGTATAACAGTCAATACGTACAGCCTGTCCTACTTGAATCGCTTCATCAAGACGAGGATCGCCAGGTTCATCAGAAGCTAATTCAAATACAATAGTACGCCCACTGGCATCAATCTCTCCACGTTCAGTATTGACTTTAACAGGATTTTCAGGTGCTTCACCTTCAACTGTAATTTGGTCTTCTGTAATAGCAGAAAGATAAGCAGCTTGTGCTCCCGCAGAATCTAATAGAATAGGATAAACAGGAGCTTCTTTAGTGACAACAAGAGTTGCACCATTACGTTCAACATCTGTTAATTTAGCAACAAACTTACCATCTTGCTTCTCAACAGTTAAGTCATAAGAAGTATGGACATAAATTTTCCTTGCATCATCCGCATCAAGTTCACCCATACCTTGGATAACACCAGCACCAGAAAGCATTGCAAAACTGATTGGACTCATAAGGGCATCTTCTACAGTAAATGTAATAGTTTTCTCGCCGTCCCAACCGATTAAGCGAGGATTACCTTTACCGCCTTGTGCATAGACGGTTGTAGAAGCACCTTCAAGAGTAGAAGTTTTTGCGGTGTCAAGGTAGAGTACAGGTTGACCGGCATCAAAGTGTTGATTACCAATATCAACAGAGCTGAGAGGTTTAAATACTACATCGCAGATCTCGCGAACACCGAATCTCATGCTGTAGTCCCCTTTCTTCAAATCGGAAATCTTGTACGTACAAATTTTCCCTTTTTGGTAATATCAAATATCGCGCAATATTTAATTTTACCCTCTATAATAATCCACACAAGGCTGTGGTTTATTAACCATAAATATTAGAAGTCCACATATTAGGAGCTTCTAATTTAGAAGAATCAGAAAATGGAATCGTAGCCATTTTAATATACTGATCCCAAGCCATTTTAGCAGTATACCGCATAAATAAATCATTTAATTGAAATATCGTACACTCATACAATACTTGAAAAGGTATCCCGCATCCAATAGCAATAATAGACATAGCAGTCCCATAGAGAGAGGAGCTATCTTCTTGCTTCCCCTCCCTACGGGCTTTTTCTTCCCTGCCTTTTTTTAATTTCTCCGCAATTTCTTGGGCTTTACTTGAAACTGGATTATATTCCGGTTCTTTTTGTCCAATAGGAAGAAATAAATCTAAACAAAGTTTTTGTAATGATTCAAAATTAAAAGGATTTATGCGGCCTTTAACCCCATTATCTTCTATATCTTTAAAATCAATACTATTATCTGTAAAAATTACAGTATATTTAGGAAAAATTAACTCAAAAAATCTTTCTATTTGAGATCTTAAAATAGGTTCATTATGATAAATTAATAAAAATAACTGAAATTCATCTAATAATTGTAATTCAGTATTTTCTTGTTTTAATATCTGAAAAGATCGTTCTGTATAACTCAAATATTGTATAATTTGAAGAAAATTAGTTTCTCCAAATTGCAATACTTCTTTTACTGTTGGCTGAGTTAATACAATATTGCACTCTGGGACTATTATATCTTTAGAAACAAGATATAGTCCAACTGCATCTCCTTTTATCGCCATATTAACCTCTAACCTAGGTCAATATCATCATAATCCCTACTGCCAAGCTTTTCTGGAGCAGGAACATCTGGATTTAATGCTTCTTCATCATCATGCCCATGAGTAGCAACATAACGAAGAACTAATCCACCCAAATATTCATTTAAAACTATTTGAGAAGCACCTAAAAACTTCAAAGTACCTATACCCGTTAAACGACATTCATTAAGAATACCATCAATATAACCTGCTATTTGATGCGGGCGTAGCTTATAATCTTCAAGTTCCCAATAATCTAATTGACATATAATAGTAAAACTTACTATACAATCTCGATATTCAGGATTAGAAGTAGGTACAAAGTCATCAAACTCAAGCATAATATAAGATTTCACTTCTTCATGTTCCCCAAATGCTAATTTAGGAACAGCTTTAATATATCCATCATCATGTAACTTCTTAACTGAAGCTTGTTGAATTAAATGATCCCACTGATGCTCTCGTTCATCTAAACAATTAGGAGTATTTATAATTAACAATCTTTTTAATTTATTACTATACGGTTCACTTTCAACAAATAATCGTTTCCATATAGCTTCTTGATCTTTTTCACAAGAAAGAAAAGAACTTTTAAAATTCTTAGCTAGTTTATGTCCAACTACATGCACGTTAACTCCTTAGAACGAGCCAATCGTTACAAGAAGTTCATAAACAGTATCATCCTCTGCAGTAGCCCGCAAAATAAATTCACCTTTTTTACTACTTTTTATCTTTACTTTACAAGAATTATCTGTCAATTGAGTAACTTTAACAAGATCGCTGTCTGAAGAAAATACTAATATATCATCTTTACAAGCAGTCCAGTATTCATGCGTATCATAAGGATACACTAACTGTGGACCTTTAATATACGGCTCTTCTATATCAATCATGACCTCTAATGGTTCATTATCTCCGTATTGCACGAAAAAATTACGAATAGCTCCATCATAAATTCGTACTTCACACATACGCCCATTATCTATGATTCTATCAATTTTTACTCTATTATTACCACTAACTTTCCATTCTGCTTTTGGATCATAATAACGAGGTTCAATTTCATACCCAATAATTGTATTTTGTTTTACTATATCAGTGCCAATAATACAAATATGAGGATCTTCTTCATCTTTATGGATACTAGGAAGTTCTGCAGGAGTATTATCATAATATTCTTGTATTTCAAGCTCAATAATACCAGGAACAGTAATAGAATCAGTCACTTGTACTTCCCACATATGTCCATCTAATTTAATATGTGTAAATCGTTTAAAAAACTCTTTAGTTTTAGGAGTATTTTTAATATAAATGGTTCCTGATAAATTTAATTCATTAAAATTAATTCCCTGTTTAATATACCACCGCAAATCCGTCTCTGTCGGTCCTTGAAAATAAACCCAATATTTTTCGTCTTCAATTTCAATACTATATCTACATCTTACTATCTCTGATCGCAGATAAGCGGTTTCCGTTAAAACAGGAAGATAAATCATCCAATGAGTATGATCGTCTAATATTTCAAAAACATCTCCAGACTCTAAGCCTGCATCAAATTCTACTGAAATATATTTCTTGTCATAATCACTTTTAATATCTTTAGCATTTATTAATGCCGGCCAAGCTGCTTTTTTAGGAGTTTTTATAAGACGAGAATTATAATCATTTTTTAAAGCTGCTTGTAAAGAACGTAACTTTTGTTTATTTATACGTCCTAAGGCATTCCCGCCATCATGTTGAAGTCTCGCTATTAATGTTTCTGCGGACATGATGGCCTCCTAATCAATAGCATCTTTTATTTTATTTACAAGAGAACAACATTCAAAAACTGTTCGTCTATATAACATAAAATCAATTTCTTTATTTGTAAGACCTTGTATTTTACATGCTAAAGAACATAATTTTTCTTGTTGCGGAAACAAATTAGCCATTCCTAAAAGTTCAACCATTATAGTTTCTAAAGGCTTTTGCCAATCTTTACCCTCTTCCCGCAAACATAAAGTTTTATATATTTGATTACCTAGTCGATTTAGATTAAATTTAATTGCATTATTATCAATTTCTACTTCATAATTAGTCATCATCTCTTGGAGGCTCCATAATCTGATTTAATAATGAAGCAATTGTTCCATCTTTGCGGCGATGACGTCTACGAAAAACCCTTTGTAGATGAAAACCTTGAGTTTCATATTCTTTTTTCATCTCTTTGAGTTGTTTAATATGAGATGCTTGAGAAGTAAATTTAAAATCACTTCCAGAATATTTCTGTTTAATTAAATCAATAGTTGCTAATTGGTAGCCAATCCATTGAGCAATCATATATTGCCGCAAAATAATAATTTCTTCATTTGAAAGTTTCCAATTAAATCTTTGTTCCTGCAAATTATAATCAAATAAATCATGACTAGGATATTCAAAATAAGGAATAGCTGCGATTAAAATCTCTTGTAATAATTCTTTGGTATCTTCTGGTGTAAGTTCTAAAAACATATCATCAGTAATACCAGATAAAAACATATCATATACTTCTTTAAAGCTAGTAAATTCTTGGGGATTAGTTTCATCCATTTTAATATATCCCCCTAACTTACTCCTTTACAACAGTTGAAGCAGGTTTAGCAGTAGTAGTAGGTTTAGTAGCTACACGTCTCTTAGGAGCAGGAGCTACTTTTGCATTAGCAGCCTCAGTTACTTCATCTTTATTTTTTTTATCTGCTTCACGAGCCAACTTTTTCATTTTAATTTTATTAGTTACATCAGCGCCAGTACGTTCAGAAATAGCTTCGCACTTAGACGCATCATCAATTTCAAGATCAACAGCCCTCTTAATTAACATTTCTTTAATACCATCAGGGCCAAAGTCTAAAGCATCTAAAAGAACTTCAATAGGTTCTGTAGTTAATGCTTTATCTACATCTGCTTCTGTCCAGTCAAACTCGACTGCATCAGCATCAACTCCAAGCTCTGCTCGCATATCTTTATTATCTACCGCAAGATAACCAAGAAGAAGATTGCGGCCACCTGGCATATAATTAAGTTTACGAATTTCCTCTACTGGAAGCTTTTTAACCTCCGATGCTTGGAAAACTCTACGGACATTTAGTTCAGGTACTTTATAACCAACAGTATGATTAGTTAAATTACGTACAGGAACTAATGTGCTATCTGCTAACATATTTCTCTCCTTGTATCTCGAAAAAAGAAAAGGAGGAGGGAGAAAACGCCTCCCATCACTCCTTTTCATCTAATTTATTAAGAAAATGAACAACCACTACAATTTATTGTGAGCTTAATACCTTCTTCATTCGCAAGCGCCTTTTGTTTATTCTCATATACCATAAATTCTATGGTGGGATTTGACTGATCGACTGAAAGAACTAAGTTCATAGTGGTTTCTGTATCATTAGTCTCTCCAAAGACAAGTATCTTATTATTAGAAATACGCTTAACTGCTTGTCCTTTAGTTCCCGTTAAAGTAAGGGGTAAATAATAACCAGTTGCTTCTTTTTGTGGGAATTTAAGCTGTTCATTAGCATCTTCTTGTTTAGTAAAAGTACCAGTTACAGTTATTGTATCTCCATCTGTTTCAGCTGATCCCGCAAAACCAGTTGAAGCATCATAAGAACCTATCTGAACCCCACTACCAACCTCTACTTGTTGTACGGGGAGGCTAGGAGTGGGGGTTATTCCCCCTTTACAGCCTTTTTGAGGTTAGTATTTTGATATACGCACATCCAATTGTTACTAATTGTGGTAATACCATACTTATGATAAGTTTGAAGGTCACGAGACCAATCGTCGTTATCTTCAACCTCACGAACGCATGCAGCGCCTTCAAAGACTAATTTAATTGGCTTTTCAGAGCCAACAGGAATAATATATGCATAAGAAGGATCAAGAACTTTAGTTGTATTAGTTTCGTCTTCCATAGACTGTGGGAGAATAATTACTTGGTGTCCCTTATAAGTACCAAGATAACCAACATTCCAACGTTCATTCTTAATCTCACCAGATGCCCAACCTTCTTCAGGAAGCATCTTAGCTGCAAATTCAAAAGTACAATAAATTGCTGAATGACCATAAGAATCAGCAATCATAAGAAGGGTATCCATAGTATCTTCATCAAAACCAGCAAATGTAGCTGTTTGAATTTCAGGAAGACCTTCAACTAAGCCTGCAAGAGATTTAGCAATCTCTTTATAAATAAATTCATCCATACCCTCCAATAGTACAGAAGTAAGATCAGAGAATTGGATACGACCGTCTAAGAACTCTTCAAACCCAATACGAGCAGCTCCACCAAAAGCAGCAGTTTGTACTTCAAGAGAGTAACCATCAAGCATAAAGACTTCATAACGACCAGCTAGACCAACACGAGTGACAAAAGTCTTAGCACGTTTCTTCGCAAACTCAGAAATACGAACTTTAAATATAGCTTTTTCCCCTTGCGCAACTGTGCGGACGTCCGCAAATTGCATATATTGATCCATAACCTTACGAGGAAGAACCTCATTAATAGTCTCTTCAATTAAGCGGAAAATGACATTTTTATTTTCACGATAAGACGCATAATCGCCCGCAAGCTTACTAAACTCTGTAGCAAGAGCCTCATTCACTTGGTCAAGAGAAAATTTCTCGTCCCCGAAGGAGTATGCTACAGGATTGGAAGCATCAGCTTTAACCGCAATGCGGGCTAATTGTAATAGATCTTTATATTCCATTTAGCTATCCTCCTTCTCAGATTACGCGCTGGCACCAATGCCAATTACTTGTAGTTTAAGAGCTTTTTGGCCGTCAGGAAGAGTTGTTTCCTTAACGACTTGAATTACAGGCTCACCCGCTCCAGCTTCGCCAGACTCAAGAAGACCTGTAGTACCAATCTTAAGTTTATCTTTGGCATTATAGGTAGCATCTTTGAGGGTATTAGTAGTCCAAATATCACCAACAGAAAGGGCAAATACACGAGGAACAATTACTCCATCATAAGCGTCAGCTTTCTTTTGAGCAAAATCCTTGTGCATTTGATGACGCTCGTCATAAAGTTTCTCTTCATTGTAAACCATCATAACAGGGCCATCACCAGTAAATTGGCATTTACCTTCTGCATAATTATAGTGGACGAACATACCATTTTCTAGCACATCAATTGATTCGTCAGCGGGAAGTTGAGCATAAACTTGACCATTGCGAGGCGCCGCAAGGTGGTTAGGTTCTACCTGACCGTAGCCTTCGCGCTTAATCTCTGTCGCCATCTAGTCAAACCTCCTTCAATTAATCATGTACTGTATTGCGGAGCGCCTGAACAACAGGATTAGCTATCCCCGCAGTTTCATCTTCTAATGCGAATGTTATTGTAGGACTATCTAAGTCAAATTCTGGTTCAGAGATTTCTTTTTCAGAAGTCTCTTCAACGGCAAAATTAACATTCTTCTTGACATAGATAAGAGCAAGCTTAGATTCAATTTCTTCTAAACTATACTCCGCTTTGTGCTCAATGACTTCAGCCTTGTCATCATCACTAAGCATAAAATATTTAGCGATCAGTGCGTCCTTTTGCTGATCTTCTATCTGAAGTTTAAAAGCACGAAGCTCTTCAAGTTCTGCGCGTAAACTATTAAGCTCATCTTGTGCTTCTGAACCTTCATTCAATGAACTAGTACTGATTGAATCTTCATCAGAATTTTCTACAGCTGCGTCTAAATCAGAAACAGAACCGAACATACGTTCAATTTCTTCATCAGGAACTTCAATTACTTCTACAATTTCTTCTTCAGTAAACTCTGTTTCAGTTTCAGCCTCAGCAGTCTCAACTGTTTCCTCAGCAGTAAAATCTACTTCTTTTTCAGCAGTAAAAATTTCTTTAGATTCAACTTCCTCATTTGTAATTTCAGGATCCATTGAACCTCCTCCATTTTGTAGAGCATACTTTAATTCATTCATCATTGCAAATAAAGTATTCTTAAAGTCAGTATTCCGCAAAGTAAAGTCTTTACTTACTTCTGGAGCTGTAACTGATGCTCCCTCAAAACAAGGTTCAACATCATCTCCCAGTATACATAACTTTGTGAAAATCGCATCATTAATTATGAAAAATTCACGATGTAAATTATTATCTTCAGCCCAGTGGCCATCCAAAGTTTCTGAGTCTAATTCCATAGATTGGGCTTTGCCTTCTGTAATGACATCTTCAGCTTCTTCAAACTGCCCAGTCCAAAGATAACCTGTTGTCATTAGATAAGTTCTCTCAACTCGATTACCAAATTCATCAGTATCTATAAAATTCTTAAACCATACTTTTGCATCGGGAGCAACAAATCCATAAGGTTTAGTCTTAACGGAAAAATGAATTTCTCCATCTTCAATAGTAATTACTTCTCCATGATCGCCAAAATCTTCTTTTTCTTCTAAATAAGCTCCGACTATTGGACATCCTGGAAGAGTGTTTGCCATTTTTTGTGCAACATCTTTTGTGATATAAGAACCATTGCGATTATGTCCTAAATATAATACTTTAATCTCACAATGAGAAATTAAAGGATTAAAAGGTTGAAGATTAATAAACTCTGGTTCTTGAATCGTTGCAACAGACTGTATTCTATTATTCATTTATCACCCCGATTCTTCATTAAGAATAGTCTTGTCTGATTTTTGATCTTCTGGTAATTCTGGCCTACCACCAGTACTATCACTATCCTCATTAGTATCGCCCGCACTCATTGTTGAAGACATTTTAGGAGGAATAAATAGTTCATCTAAATGCATATATTTATTTTCAAATAATGCAGTATTCATAACAACTAATTGAGATTGTCCAAGAGCAACTTGTGGTAATAACTTTGAAAAACCAATTTGTGTTTGCTCTTTATAAATCTTAGATAAATCTTTATAATTATAAATAGTCGTTGGGAGTATTTGAACTCTATACATTAAACGCTTAGGATTCTTATTGAATGGCTTTAGTAAACTTTCCGCGTATTCTTCAAATTGTAATAATAAATCATTCATTGTAGCTTCATCATTACCAATAGACTTTTCTAGAGCAAGATTAGTAGAAGTATTAAATTGCATTTGACTAACGCCAGCTTCATTATAAACACTACGTTCTACTTTGTCTAGCTGATCGACAGAAGAAACATTACCTTTATCAGACATATCAATAGAGGAAACATCTGCAAAAGTAGTTAAAACATTAACTCCAATAGCCTTACCAAGCATATTAACAGCATTAGCATGTAATTGTTGTATATCATCTAATTCAAAAATTGGATCACCATTTTTGTCTACAGGCATCTCTTGTACAATAATACGTAGTAATTGTTGTTTCATACGCTCTTTATCTATGTCTTTGGCCTCTTCTAAATCTACAATATTAGGAATAACCGCAGAAAATAATGGAATATCTCCGCTACCTAAACTAAATTTTACAGCAAATTCAGGATCTAATAAAAACCATCCTGTACTATCTCCTTGAAAATCAACAGGAAGACGGCCTTTTTTCCAAGAGACGTAAGCTTTCTGAATTTCCACTGGGAAGATTTTTAAAACTTTCATACGATAAGCTGAATCTCTAAACTTCTCATCAAAATATTTTAACCAAAATTCTACCGCAGGTTTCCCATTAATAATATAACGAGAACGGCAATATTCTGAAGGAAGTTCTTGTAAAAATCCTGCATTCTTTTGCGGCAATCTATATCCATAATAGCAGCCTTCTTTGATTACCTTTAAAGCTATATCTCCAAAAGTTTTCTTTAAATGACTGTTGTCAAGGAGCGCCGCACTTTTTAACCAACCTTCAATAATTTTCTTTTCAGAAATAGTTTCATCATATATAATTGGCGTAATAAAATAATCGTATTTAAATAAATATGCCATATATCTACATAAACGAGAATATATACCACTTGTTACAAAGAATGTGCGAGAAAGTGCCCGTAATTCTTTAGGATTATTCCTATTAATAACTTCTCGCACATCTTTTAATTTAAAAGGACGTCCAGAATTTTTATCCCAATCAGGGTATACTGAAATATCTCCTCTTAAAGTCTGATTACCAACTTTAATAGTACTATAATCACTAAGTTTATACCTAGAGCGCTGTGCGCTCGTTGCGATACTAAAATCATAATTAGCATCACTCATATATCGTGCCAACGCTCCTCCTTTTATTTATAAATAGCCTACTTTCCGCAATATATATGGATAAGAAATCCTGTCTGCTTCAAAGTAGGGAATTGTAATTAAAGTTAGATTATTTTTTAAGCAATATTGACGTTTTAAATTATCATTATAATTTTGTCTATATAAACCACGAGACCCGCCAAATTTTCCAACAGGCTGATAATGTTGTTTACCTTGAGCTTCAATTAAATAATCTATATTGCCATTATCATCAAATACACAAAAATCGAAACGCAAATGTCTTCCACTTGAACTTACTAAATCATCAAATATATATTCTTCTATAAAATCAACATCCGCTTCAGTCAATACATCATGAATACGACGTTCCATACTACTTTGTTGCATAATTATCACCTGATATATTTAAAAAATATACGTTTAAAATTATTTGTCGTTACCCAAAAATTTTTTAATTATATAACATTAATTTACTTATATCTAAGCCTTTACGTTTCTTTCTTTTATCCTCTTGGAGTTTACAATAATATAATCCATAAATTAAAGCAGAAAATTTATCCTTGCGAATTTTGCGAGAACTTTGTTTAAGAATAATATGCGCGCCTTCATTTTCTTCAACTAAGTTCATCATTTGTTCGCGCAAAACTGTCGTAGCCACATAAGGCCTTATATATTCTGCACGTTTTGCTGGAGACATTTTTTGACCTTGCGCTTGCGCCATTAACTTATCACGTGCTATATTTTCATTTATTAAAAATCGTAATTTTCCATCTGTTATTTGTTGTTTACAATATGCGTACATCTCAGAATTTAAAGGTGTATTAGCTTTCATAATATATAGCGCATCATGGATAGTATCTGATGTTTGTAATGGCTTATAACGCCAATGTCCTTGTGCGTCTTTCTCATCATTAATGACGCCTAATCCTGGCAAAAAGTCTCCTGTATCACTATCAGTATCATCTATTACCAATAGGTCTATAAGACCCGCGCCAAGACCATTACCGTCAACAACCGCAGCTTTGCATTTAAAATTATTAAAAATAGTTTTTATTTTACGAGCTTGCATAATAAAGTTTTCAGCTTCAATAGTATATAAATTGACTATTTGTTTTAATGGTGCTCCTGTCGCTGTTGGAGTTACTTTAATTACTACAATTTCAGTTGTACAATCAAAGCGACCAACGTCAACACCAAGTAAATAATAACCTTTTTTATTTATACGATTATTATATTTTTCTTCTGCAAGATTAAGTTGTCGCAATTTTGCAAAACGATCAGAGTTAAAGAACGCGCTTTCTACATCACCAGACCACTTACTCTCATATTCCCGCTCAAAAGAAGCTTCATTATATGTGCCATCCATTTTGAGCTGACGAACAAAGTCTTTCGCGAGTAATCCTTCTACCATTGGCACTCTCCAAGTACCGCCTAGAATCATTGTATTGTTTGGACGAGCTGTCATTTGACAGAGAAATTGGATTAACTTTTCATATGAAAATGTATTTTTATAGCCCGCTGTTGTAATAAATATCTGACTCTGATTTAATTTTTCCAAAGGATCTACTTCTCCATTAACCATACGACTAACATTAAGAGTAGGAATAATAACCTCATTTAGAATATCTTGATCTATACCTACGCATTCTTCCATTAGTCCCCCTTGGAAACGACGACCACGAGTGGTTTCTCTTGCTGCGATATTCTGAAGGGTAGAACCATTTTTAAAAGTATAAATAACGCTATCTTTAGTTTGAGACGTGCGGGCTTTAGTACCTCTTGTATCCCAAATAATTTCTTTTTCTAATGCTGGAATCAGCCTACAAAGTTCAGATACTTTATCTGATAAAATTGATGCAGACTGCTCTTTCAATATTGTTATCCTAAAGGCTTTTTATCCTTTAGTTCTTATACTTCCTGTTCGTACAAGTTCAGCATATATTTTCATCCTTTTTAAAAAAGGAGCCGCGGCCTCATGGTAGGATTATATCTTTTCACCTACTATGCGTTGCCCCTGACTATATTTCATATAGCCTTCGGTTCGAGTTAGCATCTCAGCCTTCTCGCTTAATTCCGCGGTTACTAATATAATATTACTATTATATGGTGGCAAGATAATTCTGATATTTTTGAAACTTTCTATCTAGATATATGGTTGCATTATTATATATATCAAATAAAAATTTATTAACTATCATTTTATTACTAGTTTGAAGTCTTTGACCTTTATCAGGTCTATCATAATGAATAGGATATATTGATAAATTAGAAAATAGTTGGTATCTTTCTTTTAATCCTTGCAAAAAGTCTTTACTGCTTAAAATATTTAATCCAAATTTATTTTCATACCAAAACGATCCATCTCCATCAAAATATCCTCTTAAAAAAGGCAATAAAAACTGATCTGATACTTGTTCGACAGAAGGGAATACTAACGTCAAACTTTTTTGTGGAGTGCAGCCTAATGCAATCAAATCGCTCCAAACTTTTTTGTTTCTAAAATTATATCTATAGGATTTACTCTGTTTCCTGTAAGATATTTTATTATCTTTTCCGATGAAGTTTTTAAATTTTTCTAAATGATATAGATCTTCTTCTTTTAATCCTAATTCAATTCTATAATCATAATTATTACCATTATGTATACAACCATCAGCTTCTAAAAAACCAAGCCAATATGCTTTTTCTTCAGTATTTATGATTTCAAAAATATCTTGGCTAAAAGTCAGTTGAGATTCCACCTTGACTCCTCTCCTAGTTATAAAACTTACCACCTGATACGACGAATAATTTTGCACCAGGAAACAATATTGCTTTAATCATTAAACAAAGCACGGACATAAAAGATTTAGACCAAGCTCTAACAAATGTCGCATATACATACTGGTGCCGCATAGCGACCCGCAAAAATAATCGTTGATAAAAGAAAAAATGAAAAGTATTATGCGGATTTAATGAACAAAGAAAATCTATAAATAAATCTGGGTAGACTCTCCAAAAGGAGATAAGATGTCTAAAATCATCTAGATGATCTATAATTTGTCCTTTGCGGGAGTCCGCATCTTTTACTTTAGCTTCCCGCATTTGTACTAAATCATTTAAAGCCATTATTCTTCTCCTATCGAATGTAGGAGTTGCTCAGCTTCTTCTTCTAATTCTGATTCTAAGAATTTCTGGAAGTCTTCTGCTTCTTGATCGGTAAGTAGCTGCTCCTTTTCTTCCTCATCAGTGGTAATAAGACCATCTAACATATCTTGGTCAGATTGTTCCGCTCTTTCTAGCTTTTGAATATAAGATTCAATCAAATCGCCTAAACCAAGTTCATTTACTACAAGATTACGATTATAGGCTTGTAAATCTTTAATAGTTAAATCTATTTTATCTTGCGGATATTCATCTGAATCCATACGAAATTGCTCTATAATGCCGCCTTCTCGTTCACATAATGCAACAAGCTCGCCAATCGTATCATACTCTCGCACTTCCTCTTCTTTATTTTGCGCTTCAGTAAATTTAGCAGACTTCCGCAAACTATCCAGCATATTCATATAATTTTTAGCTGTCATAGTGTCGCCCGCATCGACAGCTTGATCTGCTTTAAGAGATACCTTACATATTTTCTTTAATGTTTCTTCACGGTCAATAGTTAATTCATATTCTTCCGCATATCTATTGTACATTTTTTCCATTGTAACCCATTCAGAAGGTCTATAATGAATACCCCATTTAGATATTAAATAAAGACGGTCTTCATCTGTTAATTTATCAGCTATATCATTTTCATTTATTTCATATTCCATAAAATAATTTTTTATGCGGGGTTCCTCTTCTGCGGGAGCTGTATAAGTTGTTGAACTAAGAGTATTATATTCTGCTTGTGATATTTCTCCTGATTCAAGTTTAGCTTTTAATTCTGCTTCTTTTTCAGGATTAAACATCTGTTCACGTTTTGCCGCAGCTTCTTGTTCTTTCTTTTTAGCTTCAAAATTAAGTCTATCACTGTCCGCATAAGTATATTCTCTATATTGGTCCATATTCATAGAGCGTATATATTGACCTATAACAGAAGCTGGACCGAATGCCGCAGGACCTTTTTGTTGTAAAATACGATTGCAATAATCAAACCATATTTTTTCTATATAGGGAATATTAAATTTTTCAAGTATCCATTTAAATGTTTCAGGTTTATTATTATCTATATGTTCTGTTAAACAGGATTTACATATATCACAACGATTGCCTGTCCGCATCTTAAAAAATTCTTTTTCTCCTTTAGTACGCCCGCACTTTACACAAGTTAATTTTTCTGCTATTGAAATCACCTCCTAATAAAAAAGCCGCTTTATAAGCGGCTTATTTACGTTTGTTTTTACATTCTTTACATTTAGAATAAAATCCATCTTTAGTGGAATTTTTAGCAAAAAACATATTATGCGCTAATTTAATTTGCCCGCACTCCCCGCACTTTTTCCATTTGCCTTTTTCTATATTAGTATAATACCAAATTAAATATTGTTTTTGTGCTTCATCCGCCATTAATTTAGGAATGCGTTTACGCCATACTGTTGAATAATACTGCTCGCTATGATCTTCGCCATATATCGCATTTATTTGTTTTCTTATTTCTTCATTAGAGAGACCATCTATTTTAAAGACCAAGAGGTCATAAAGCATAGGATAATTTGATAGTAGTGCGTCTTCTGCTAATTGTTCTAAGTCCATTAACAAAAAGTGCATATCACTATTTAAGTCTTCTATACATTCTTGCTTTAATTGCGGGTAATAGCATAAGAGAAACGATATATGATTAGGATTAAGGAGCGTTAAAATTGCATCACTATGTACTAATGTATCTTCTCCTATATAAACGTTTTCTGGTATATTTAAATGTGCAAGACTTTTAACATGTGATGGCATTTTATTACTTGATATTGAATTACGAAAAGACGCTCGCAAAATATATATTTGTTGCCATGTTTCGATTATTTGTTTTTTTAGAGAATATTTGCGGGCGCCAGTGGCTTGTTCAAATTGCTGCGTCAGTTTAGGAATTAAATCTAGCTGTTCCCGCAGTCCTGGCACTTCTTCTATGTCTTTATCACTTATCTTCTCTTTTGGATCAAGAATAACATTTTTGTCATTAGTAATTAGCGCATAAATACCATCTTCTCCATCTTTAAGAGTAGATACTATTTCTTCATAAGATATTTGCCGTTTATCTATTGTAGCTTCTCTATTACGAGTTAAAATAGGATGTTCTGATATTTTTTCTTTTTTAGTTTGATTCTTATCATTAATAAATAGTATATAATCACTTAAATAAGACAAATAACGAGAATTTATATCTTCGGAAGAATTATTTAATAATTGTTCTACGTATTTGATACGTTCTTCTGGTGTTTTTAATGTATAATCTAATTGCATTTTTCCTCCTTACAAGATAATTATATCATATTGGAGGCTTAAATGTCAAGTGATTTAGAAAAATTTTTTTATAGTTTGTTAAAATATTTAAAAAATATAAGGAAAAAATTATGCGGTAATGCCCGAAATTTCTTATTGACAGAATAAGAAATTTCGAGTATAATATATTTATAAAATAAAGGAGAAAAATGTTTAATAATTTGTCCTAAATGCGGGAAAAATTATATATCCAATAGATGAATATATTTTAATATGCGCTGAATGTTAAGAAATTAATTTAGCAGATTTAGAAGAAAATAGTTGGATTAAAAAATTATATATGTAAAGAAAGGGATAGAAATGGAAGCTGTTAATTTTAATCATTTTGATTTTAAAGGAGTAAAAGGTATATGTCCTTATTGCGGGAATGAGGATAATGAAACATTATATGCGATTAAGGAATTTGATTATGCGGGAGCAGAGCTTCCTTTTGCAATTATGTGTGGGCGGTGCTGTCATGTTGAAGTTTTTGATGCGGCAGATATGTTGGAAGATGAGGGTGAATGGTAGAGTTAGTATCTGAAATAGGATTAACGCCTAATGAAATGTGGGATATTGCTCTAAATTATCAGGGTTTATGCGGGAAAATATTTTTATTTAGTGTGATAGCATTTTTTATAAATATTGTTATTGTGACTATATCAATAGCTATTAATGATAAACCTTTTGCAGACAATATATGTTATTGTATGATTAATATTTTTATTGCAATTATAGTCTTAATTATTTTATGTATAGGGGCTCCTGGTTGGCTAGATCCGCAAGGTGCAGTTGTTATGCGAGTATTGTCAGGAGGCAATGCATGAAATATGCATTAGAAATTAACGGGAAAATAGAAGAATTTTGTTACAATGATTATTGTACTGCAGTTGAAAAAGGGTATAATAGTTTAAAACAAGGAGCGCGCGAGTTTAAATTATATAGATTACAAGAAATTAGATATGTTAATGGAAATGGTCAAAGTAAAAATGGTTTTGACTGGCTAGAAGAGTCGTGTACGGTTTAAAAATTGCGATTGAATGTGGAATTGTCGCGGCAACACACTTTTTTCATAAAATCTCCACAACATCCCATAAGTTACCCCCGTTTAACTTTTTTCGGCGATGGAATAGCCCGCCTATAATAGGCGGGCTATTTTACTATCATGTTATGCAAATAATGCATAAGCAGGAGCATCAGCATTTAAACCGCTATGAACTATGAATTGCGTAAGAGCCGTAAAAGCACGATTTGCGAGTGTATCAAACGCCGCGCGGTTCGGCACCATATCAGACGGCACACGATTCCATGGAAAATTAGCTTTTTGCAAAGTTTCACCAGTAAGCATAGCCGCGCAAGTCGCAAGTAACTCCTCAACCGTACCAAAACTAGTATCAAATTGCGGAATAACATTTGGAATATTGAAAATGTCATAATCTTTCAAACTAATATCCATATCGAAGTATATATCATCACTTGCATTACCATAAATAAAAACTTCAATAGTAGTGTTTTTTTTGTAGCTGACTTTCGCACTCGCAAGTTTCATTGTTTTTTCCTCTCTTATCGTTTAACTTTACCTGATAAGATTATCCTAGCATGTTTCGTAAAAGTCATATATATCATCAGATTGTTCTTCAATAAAACACCAGCACGTCGCAATCCATTCTATAGCTGCTTTCCATTCATGTGTAGAAAAGTATGATTCAAGCTCATCAATAAAACGCTCCGCTCCGAGGGTATTAATGATACATTCTTGCAATGCTTGAGTTTCTTGTGAAGTCATAATAAACCTCTTTCTTTTATGTCTGACCTCATGGTGATAGTATCTCATACTTGCCAGTATTTAATCCATATGACATAACCGATCTCCACATATTCTACATAATACCATTTGCCGATTAACTATTGTTATTTATCTTATAATATGCTAACACTATATCATATTGCATATCATTATATCAAACAGTTGTACGTATGAATAACTGTTTATGTAATTATGTGCTAATATAATTTTAAATAAAGTATATAACTATATGTATAAACATATCTTATTATATTATTTTATGCCATGAATCAGGGATATGTAGAAATTATGAAGAATCTAAATATATATTGTTTTTATTCATGAATCAAGATAATATAATTATTGTCGATAATATAAAAGAAAGGGGACGATAATGTGCAACCATAATATAAATAATAAAGAATTTAAATTTTGTCCTTATTGTGGGAGACTATTAAAAGAATCTAAGAATAAAATAGAAGAAGGAAATAAAAGAATTGAAGATCATTCCCCTGTGTTTCATAGCCATGACTGTGGAAAGATACAAACAGATATGGTACCCATAGAAGATTTTAATCCTATAGAAGCTGCTTATTATATTAAAGAAAAGATAACTAGCGGTAAAAAATATTTTAATCATGATTATTATCAGGTTTTATCCTCTATTATTAATGAATTTGGATATGATAAAACCTTTATTGCTGAAGAAACGGAATTTAATATTAGTGATATTACAGTTTTATACAATGCAGGTTTAATCGGTTTAGCTGGTAAAGGAGATGGCACTATCAACCTTTATGATAATATTTATAAAGAAATAAAAGTTAATAAGTATATAGTTAATCCTCACGCTATGCAAGTGTTATGTATCGCAGCTACTGAACTTCAAACAGAATGTAAAAGCAAGAATGAAAAAATTAAAAGAAGTTATGAAGATGAAATAAAAAGAAACGATATAGCAATTAAGTATTATGATAATATATTAAATAGAATTCAATCTATGGAAAACCTATTGTAATGAGCTTTTCTCTATTTACGCAAATCTTATGAAAAAATACTAGACAAAATAAAATAACTATGATATTATTTAATTACTAACAAAAAGGAAAGAAAGAGGCAAAATAAAATGAAAACCATTCAAAATATCAGTATGGTTATAATTTTTCTTTTTAATGCAACAGTAGCTATTCCATTAATTGTTGTTTGGGTAAGTAGCTGGTTTGGAATTACACTAGAATATAATTTACAACTTATTGCCACCTTTATAATTGTAATTATTATTTGGCAAACGATATGCACTATTATTAAATCTGCTGCTAAACATTTTGGGTTAGAAAAGGAATAAAATGCGAACCGTTAGCATTAATGTTAGTTATATTATTGATTTACCTAATGAATACGATAAGTTAGAATCAGAAGAATTGCTTTTTATTGTTCGATCATATTGGAAAAACTGTATTGATAACTACTGCTACGAAATTAATCTTGAAGAAGTAGAAGAATTATAAAAGCTCGCTTAAAGCGAGCTTTTTATTTTCTTCATTTTATTTTAACTTGAAACAAAATAATCTCATTATTTATATTTTAAAATAAAAAATTTTTTTTAAAATGAAAATTTTATCTTGTTTCCTAATTAACTCTATAGTAAAATAGAAATGAAACCTTTCTTTGGGAATCCGCCCGCTTGCGGGCGAAAAATTTTACCACATAATACCAGAGTTGTCAATATGAAAATGAAAAAATTTTTAAAAAATTTCTTTTTCCCAAAAGTGTGGAGGAATTATGAAGAAAGAAAATAATGCTTGCAAATGCGTACGCCGCATGATAATATAATCATGTCAGGAAAACCAAAGGGGTTTTCAAAAAACGAAAGGAAGTATTATTATGGCAGATGAAATCACGCGCGTTGAAGCTCTCGAAGCCGCTCTTAATGGTGACCTCAATGAAGCAGTTGTAGCTAAGTTGAATAGTATGATTAAGCAACTTAAAAAGCCTGCTAAGCGCACTGAAACCAAAGAGGACCGAGAACGCGCTACTCTTGTAGCTACCGCTATTGAAACTATTAAAGCTAACCCTGATGCAATCTGTGATGCAAAGTGGATTTGTGAAAATGTAAAAGGCATTATGTCAACTCAAAAGGCTGGTGCAATTATGAGAATAGCTATTGCACAAGGTAGTATTACTAAACATTACGACGCAAAAGGTAAGCCCTATTACAAGGCTTAGTCTATCACCTAAACAGTGAGATAAGCCCTAGCCTATCGCAAGGCTAGGGCTTTATGTTATGTAAAATGTTAGCTTAGATTTACTATTATTAAACACACTACAATGTCTCGCAATGCCCTAAGGGGAATGGCACGACCCATTTCTTTCTTTCTTACAAAAATAGTATAACACACTTGCCGCACTACTGCAATAACTATTTTCAAAAATTTTTTTTATTTTCTTATTGACAAGCGCCGCATTATTTGATAAGATAATATTATCCAAAAGAGAGAGGAAAAGAAATGTTTATTAAGTTTGCTTTAGGGATGTTAGGTGTAATTATCGCAAGTGTTGCTATTTTTAATGTTACTACGACCAGATATTTTATTAATAATATTGATAAACTTACTTTTTATGGTATGAATATCGCTATTATGTGTGTTGGTGTAATTCTCGCAGCGTATGCTTAAAAAATTTTTATTTAAACCTACGCAAGCAAATTTAAAGATTTTATGAAGAAATAAAATATAATCTAGACATTTTATAATAATTTATGGTATTATATATTTGTCAGAAAAAAGAGAAAGGATTAAAAATGAGAGACGTAAGCTTCACTATTTTATATGACATAACTCTACCTGATGATTATGACGACATGAGTGAAGAAGAAATCATTGAAGAAGTGCGAGAAAATTGGGATAGTATTATTGACGAATGCAGTGGAAACGGTTTTCTTGATGAAATAATCGAGATAAACTAAAAGAGTAAAGCCCGCTTGCGGGCTTTTACTTTATCCAAAAGTTAACCAATGTTAACAAATATGGCGAGAAAATTATCGCACATATCAAAGAAAAAATCAATAACTTTTTTATAATTTTCATAAAAACTTCACAATCCTAAAACTACACTA
Source organism: uncultured Bacilli bacterium (assembly GCA_947632415.1). GTDB lineage: Bacteria > Bacillota_I > Bacilli_A > RF39 > UBA660 > UBA3631. Next base: position 4,864 of record CANRPB010000004.1, on the reverse strand, counting down.
CAATATCCCGCAATCAGTAGTTGACTTGAGATATTGTCCTGCTCAACCTGACAATCATATAATATCAGGTTACTATTAATATGTCAATATCTTTTTTTAAATTCATGAAATTTACACACCTATTATGAATTATGAAGAAATTATGAAATATCGCATTTTTAAATCAAAACATGATAAAATAATATCATCCAAGAGAAAGGTAAAAAATGAGAGTTTATTTTGATATGGACGGTACCATTGCAAATTTATATGAAGTTAAAAATTGGGAAGTGTTACTACATAAACATAGTGTAACACCTTACGACGATGCACTACCATGCGGAAACCTTAATAAATTAATGGAATTATTGCGGGCTTATGACGTAAAAGTAGGTGTTATTTCATGGTGTGCTATGAATGGTAATTATACTTATGATTGGCGCGTGCGGCAACGTAAAAAAGCATGGATTAAAAAGAATTTTCCTATTGCGAGTGAAATTCATATCGTTAAATATGGCACGCCTAAACATTTAACCATTAAAAAAGAATTACGAGAAAGCGCTATTTTAGTTGACGATAATAAAAATGTATGTGATGCATGGAAAGGGAAGGCTGTAAACTTTAATAGTTATGAAGAACTTATGGAGAAACTAGAAAAGGTATTACAAAAAGCAGCCTAGTATGATAGTATAATATCATCAAAAGCGAGCGAGTGGCTACGCAAAAAGCTGGTCACTCGCAACGGAAAAAGTAAACTCTGTTAGGAAGGAAAAAATATGTATCAGGTTATCGTTTATGGCTCTCCACAACTTTCAAGAATCGTAAATAGTTGGGATGAGGCAATACAAATAGCAACAATGCATTATAACAAAAAAGTTTTTATTGTAAAACATTAGTTTTAAAAATAATAATAAAAAATAAAGTCCATTTATGGACTTTATTTTTTATTTAAAATTCTTTTACAGAAAAAAAAATAATAAATCCGCAGTCGGGCGAAAAAATTTTACCACAACTCAGAGAAAAAGTCAAGAGATTTATTAAAAAATTCATAGAATCTGCACAATTCCTAAAACCATTCACCGATTAAAATGACCATTTATTTATCAAGACCTTGACATATTTTTGTTACTTTCTTGTTACTTAATCTACATATTTAATTCAAGATTTCTTTATTGCTTTTTAGGTCATATTCATTTATTCTTATCATGTCAAGAAAAACAAGAAGGAAGGATTTATTTATGTATAGAATCGTACTTGACACAGAAACGTTAGGAAACGTTAATCAGTCTAAAACATTACGAGTATATGACTTCGCATTCATCGTTATTGATGAAAAGTTTGATATTGTAAAAAGCTATCGTGCATTAGTAGCAGAAACGTGGCGTGGTGATTTTGGTAATATGTCAAGCGCCTATTACGCTTATAAACTTACAGATTATCATGCACAAATGCTAGAGGGAAAACTTGAAGTTAAAACTATGCTTGAAATATGGCAAGACTTCAAGGCGGCTTGTGAAGAATACAAAATTAAAGAAGTATGGGCGTACAATGCGGCTTTTGATCGTAATGCGCTCAATGCTACTATTGAACAATGTTCTAATGGCTTTCATCCATTTTTCGCGCCTTATGACGTAAAATGGTATTGTATTCAACACGTTGCGGCGCAAACAATTATGAATACAAAACGATATTTTAAGTTTATAATAACTAACAATTTAATGACGGAAAAAGGGAACCCCAAAACTAGCGCTGAAATTGCCTATGCTTTTCTTACTAAAAACCCGCATTATGCGGAATGCCATACAGCACTTGAAGACTCTTTAATCGAAGCGCAAATATTAAAAGCTTGTTATTCAAATGCACATGGACAATGGCGTAAAATTGAAAAACGACCTAGTGGTAAAGCGTGGCGCATCGTAAAAAATAATTATGAAAAATGGCTTAAAGAATAATTAGACTGTACCAAAAAAGGGACATTAATACATGTCCCTTTATACTATAATTCTATTATTGAAAAGAGAAAGGAAAAACACCATGGAAGAAATTAAAAATATTAAATTTCATGAGATTGATACGAAAACAAATAAAAAAATGAAAGTATGGGAAAACATACAGTTATTCGTTCTTATGCTAACCATTATCGGTCAAGTAACCGTCGGCGCATCCTTTATTATTGGTCAAGGCCTTTGGCTTGTAGCTAATACCATTGCGCTTATCCGCGATTTTATTTTAAAAAGACCTACAGCCGATAAAATAAAAAATGCTACATTATGGGCGATAACATGCGGACTAGTTACAAGTTATTTTATTCTTTAAAAGGCGCAATAGGCGCCTTTTTTTTATGTCAAGAGTTATAATAGAAAATTCATAAAATCTCCACAATTTGGCGAAAATTTTACTACAGGTGCCTAAAAAAATCAAGAGTAAAACCTGCATCTCCACATAATCTCCATAAATCCTAAAATGTGAAGAAAATATGGAGACAAAAAATTCTCGCTTTAAAATATTGCAATTACCTATCAGAAGCGTATAATAACAATTGTCAGAAGGGAACGGAAAAGGTCAGTTCCCACGAAACGGAAGGAAGTTTTATTATGGCTAACACGAACAATGGTATTACCCGCGTTGAAGCTCTTGAGGCCGCTCTTAATGGAGACCTTAACGAACAGGTTGTTGCAAAGCTTAAGGCAATGATCGCGCAATATCAGAAGCCTACTAAAAAGACTGAAACTAAGGAAGACAAGGAACGAGCAGAACTTGTAACTGCCGCAGTTACTGCTATCAAAAATGCCGGCCATCCTGTTAATACCACATGGTTAATGGAGAACGTGAAGGGCATTCTTACTACTCAAAAAGCTGGTGCGATTATGCGTATCGCTATCAAGAATGGCGACGTTACTAAAACTTACGATGACAAGGGAAAGCCGATTTACTCCGCCTAGTCATCAGGGGAACGCTCAAAAGGCGTTCCCCTTTTCTTTAGTCTAAAGTTAGTTATGGCTAACTTTAGATCCCATATCATGAAAATTTAATATTGTCAAGAGTTTTCTCAGAAATCCACAAAATCTCCACAATTTGGCGAAAATTTTACTACATATTAGCAAAAAAGTCAAGAAAAATGCCGCAAATTCATAAAAAATTCATATTTTCCTAAAATTAACGCACTTAATTACTTATTTTATGCCTGTTTGAGCCATTCTAATGCGTTTTAAGCACTAGTTTTCATTTTCTCTTAGTTAAAAGTAAAGAAAAAACGCTTGACAAGATTAAAAAGCCTTATAAACACTCACAAATGGCTTAACTCGTCATTCATATTTACTTCATAAATTCTACATAAATAAAAACATATTTTCTCCACAAGATTCAGGAAGTTAACCACGTATAACTTTTTATTATTAATCACGCTCCGTTTTCGATCGTGGCTGCTGCAGGTCGCCTATACGCCAAAAAGCTGTAGATCCACGGCTATACGCTTTAAACTTGTAAATTTCCCAAAATTATACACAAAAGAATTATTAACTTGACAGCGGCTCTTTTTTATGATATAATTATTCTGACTATATTTTTTTTAAAAAAAAGAGAAATAAAAAATAAAGGCACTGTATACACAGTGCCTTTACATGAATCATGACTGGGCGTCACTCCAGCCTATACGAAAGGAAGGGATCAAAAAATAAACTAAGTAAATTAATTCTTAGGTTTACGCTTCTTACTTAACGTAACCTCATAAATATCGTCATCTATCTTAAAACGTATCATACGTTCAATATTTGTAACTTCAACATCTACAATAGACATTCTCGCATCTTCAAGAGAAGTCCGCAATACTTTAATAAGTTCTTGCTTTACTAAATCAGGCTTACGAGTAACTGTCCGCTTCTTCCCACTAGCTTCTCTATGTACTTGCCCTTTAGCTTTTTCTGTTAACTCTTGGACTACTTCATTTGTAATATATCCTTCATCACTTAAATAAATATCAATAGCTTCTTTAGTCGTACACCCTAATGATTTTTTAGTTCTTTGAATAAAATCTTCTGGTATATTAACAGTACGCGCATTACCAGACTCATTCTTAAAAGTATATTTCAAAGCAGCTCCTATTTTTAAGTACACCTATTGGGGCTGGCCCCATTGCCAGCCCCACTTCTTCAAGCAGCCACTACTAAGCTACGTATTTGTAGCTAGGAGCATCTACACTCTTCTCTCCTGGAATGCGCTGCACAACCCCTTCTGTCATAAGCTTACGAAGAGCACCAGTAACCTTCTGGCCACTAACATCAAAGGCAGCCGCAATGTCACGATTAGTCGCTGCTACTCCAATAGCCTCAAGGTAATCCTCGACAGTTTCCGCGAACTCAGCCGCGGCCTTTTGTGCCTTAGTCTCACGCTTCTTAGAAAGCTGCTCAATATACTTATCACACATCTCTACAACTTCCGCATCATCAGCCATACCATCCTTGATGCGCATAAAAATTTCCTTGCGGGTAGACTTAGTCTCACTCATGTTTAAATCCCTTTCTCAAAAAATTTTTTAACTTCCTTTTTCTTGCAAATTTATTATATCATAAACGGTCTTTGTTGTCAACACTTTTTTAAAAGAACCGCATAAAACTTTTTGTCTCAAAGCAAGATTAATATTTTTATCTCTCCCTTTTGACAATTATATTATACAATAAAAATTTTATACTGACAATATTTTTTTTATAAGAGCCGCACATTTTTTAAACTCAAAATACCTCAGGAGTCCCGTTCATCGCGCCGCAAATTGAACTAGATTAAAAATGAAAATTATACAAAAGGACTCGATTAAATTTAAAATGAAAATTTAAAATGAAAATTTTAAAATGAAAATTATATAAAAGTAATTGCTTAATCCAATAGTGCG
>CANRPB010000003.1 GCA_947632415.1 uncultured Bacilli bacterium | reverse complement strand
AAAATACCTGCGGGTTTTGCTATTCATGATAAACCTGTACGTGATTTTCCTTATAATGAATTAAAATGTTGGGATAGAATTAAAAATCAAGATCGTATTATTAAATCTTTAGGAACATTAGGTGGTGGGAATCACTATATTGAGTTAGATGTAGATCTGAATGGAAAAATCTATCTTGCTATCCATACAGGTTCCCGCAACTTAGGAGTACAAATTTGTAAGTATTATCAAACTCTAGCGATAGAAAATAGTAATTATAATAAAAATTTAGTTAAGAATATGCGGGAAGCCATTATTACTTATGGTAAACAAACTGGTCAAACTCATCTAATTAGTAAAATGTTAGAATTATTAAAAACTATTCCTATTAAGTATACAGGTAATTCTGATCTTGCTTACATTGAAGGCGATGTATTAGATGATTATTTAAATGATATGATTATTTGTATATATTGGTCTTTAGTAAACCATTATAATATGGCTTCTACACTATTGGATAAAGAGCTTTCTTTAGATACAATGATTACAACTGTTCATAATTATGTAGATGTTGAGAATCATATAATCCGCAAAGGAGCTATAGATTGTAGCAAAGATAAGTGTTTGATTCCTTTAAATATGCGTGATGGTATATTAGTTATTAAAGGAAAAGAGAAAGCTGATTGGAATAATAGCTTGCCACATGGAGCGGGGCGTGCTATGTCTCGCGCAGCTGCTCGTGCAGATTTAAATTTAAATGAGTATTATGATACTATGAGTAATATTTATAGTTCTTGTGTTGGAAATGCTACACTTGATGAAGCTCCTATGGCTTATAATAGTGCAGAAGCTTTAGTAAAAATACTTACAGACTATGGATTTGAAATTATTGCACATTATAAACCTATTTATAATTTTAAAGCAACTAATTAATTATATTGACAGAGTTTAAATTTTATAGTATAATATAATTGTCAAGAAAAAGGGAGATCAGCTCAATGGTTCGAGCAGAGGACTCATAATCCTTTGGTTGGGGGTTCAAATCCCTCATCTCCCACCATTAATAATTCTATGAAGGGAGAATAAAATGAGTCGGACACCAAGGTTCTTCATTGAAAAGAAAAATGAGGATGATGGCTGGGATGACGTAAATCTTTATATTAAAAATAAAGATGGTGAGTATGAGCCTGTGTGGATTGATACTGGCAATGCTGATTATGAACTATTTGATTTGATCTTTGAGGATTTTGATGGAGCTTATCGTAGTCTCCCTTATAATCTTGGTCCAACAGCATCTGAATATTTCGATAAAGATGATGGAGATGGTTTGCCCCCGATGCGGAAAGCTGCTAAAACAACATGGTATGATTATGTTGAATTGAATTTACTTGCTCAGACTGAAAAAGCAATGGTTACAGATTATGAAGCCGAGCCAAATGAAAATGGTGCTTATCCAAAGTATAATGCATTAGCAGCTTTGGTTGATAAGATTAATTTTATTGTTGCTGAAAATCAAATTTATTTCCCAAAACCAGGTGAAGTACGTATTCTTTGCTCTATTATTTGATAATAGGTGGAGTAAGTAACTAGTAAAGAGCTAGGTCTGCCTGCTAAGTAGAACGTACCTTCAGGTATAGGGAGCGTAACCCTACTACTCCGCCAGTGTGGAAGATTAACCAGAGCGGCCTCTGGCACTGCCTCGAAAGCAGTTGGTACCATTAGGTATGGCGATCGACACGTCAATCTTCCGCCATATAAATTTTGAAGGAGGGATTAAGATGTAAATACTCTTAATTGAAAGGAGCATTTATGTCTAGAAGTTATCGACACACTCCAATTATTGGAGACGAAAATGACCAGTTTTTTAAAAGAGCTTTTAATCATCGTATTAGAAAAATTAAAGATATTCCTAACGGTAATGCTTATCGTAAATTAAATTGTTCTTATGCAATTGCGGATTATAAGTTCTATCAATCTAAAAAAAATATGGAGAAGTTTTTTAATTCAGATGAAGAGCTTGAAGATTGGTGGCTAAGAAAAGTTTATTATAGGTAGGAATTTATGTTTGATACAAAAGTAATTACTACTACAGTTAAATGGAAAGCACCAACTACCGTACACTCTCCTAAGAAAATTTATGGATCGACTAATAAAGTTGCGGCAGTTGATAAAGATACAGATCAAATTATAAAAATTTATACAAATGTAATTGAGGCAGCTCGCTCAATATTAGTTAAGGAATATTTTACCTTTTCTCCATCTTATGAATTAGTAAAAGAAACTGCGGCTAATATTGCAGAAGCTGCGGATCATTATCATAAAGTAGTTTTAGGGTACTATTGGAAATGGATTAATTAATGGCACATGTAGATTTATTTATTAGTGACCTACATTTTTCTCATAGCAACATTATTAAGTTTGAACGAACTCGTTTTGAATCTATTCAACATCATGATAATTTTCTTGTTGAAAAACATACTCATTGGTATAATAAAATTATAGATTTACAAAAGCATCATCATGATGTTACTTTTTATAATTTAGGAGATTTTGGTAATTTAGATTATCTTTATCTTTGGAAACAATTTCCTTGTAAAACTGTATTTTTATATGGAAATCATGACAAACAAAGAGATTATGATAGATTTGCGGAAGTATTTGATGAAGTACATTTTTATCCTTTTTATTTAAGTGATCGAATTATTGTAAGTCATCATCCGCAAAATGTGTGGCCCACGCAAATTAATATTCATGGGCACTTACATGGAAGTATTATTGATAAAATTAATTATGTGTGTTGTTCAGCAGATACTCGACATTATAATCCTGTATCTAGTTTTAAATTGCAAAAAGTTTTTCAACAACTTCCTAAACACACTTATAGATTTTTACAAGAACCTTGGCGTGCAGACGAAAAAATTTTAAAGCGTCCGCAAAATGATATGGTACTTTATCCTAATGGGCATACAAATGTTGAAGCAACTATTGAGCTATTAGGTGATAAATATAAAAAATAATCTTGACTGGTCAAAAAGTTTATAGTATAATATATTTATACGAAAAAGAAAGGTCTTAAAGTGAAGCAATTTACAAACTTTGACTATCAAGTATTTGATATTGCTAGAAAAGTTTCTTATTCTTCTACTTATGAGACTCATAATCTTGGATGTGTAATTGTCTATAAACATCATATTATAAGTAAAGGCGCTAATAGTTCTAAAACACATCCACAACAAAAATTTTATAATAGAAAATATCGTCATTTCAATAAAAGCGAAAAGCCTATTATGGATAGTGTTCATGCAGAAATTCGTGCATTAAATAATATTCCTTATCCAATAGCAGAAAAACTTGATTGGTCTAAAGTTGAGGTTTATATCTATCGGTCTTGTCCTGGCAAGAAATTGGGATTTGGTTTAGCTCGTCCTTGCAACGCTTGCTTAGCTGCATTGAAAGATAAAGGAATTAAAAAAATTTATTATACAACTGATACTGGATATGCATATGAGGAGCTAATGTGAATTTATTTTTAAAAGCAGTTGGATGCGGGACACTTATTGGATTTGGTCTTTTAAGTTATTTGTGGTATAAAGAAACTTTTACTAGGACATATCATGTCGTGGATAATAACTAAGCCGATTATAGCAATAGTAGGTTCACGGAGTATTAATAATTTAAATTTAGATCAGTATTTAAACTTTAGAGATTACGCAGCAGTTATTAGCGGTGGAGCTAATGGAGTAGATACTATAGCTGAACGATGGGCGAAAGAACATAAAATAGAATTTATTTGTTATCGTCCTATTTATGAAATATATGGTACAAAAGCTCCACTAATTAGAGATAGAGAAATGGTAGATGCCGCGGATATATTAGTTGCTTTTTGGGATGGGCACTCTACTGGAACAAAGTATACGATAGATTATGCAAAGTCTATTAAAAGAAAAATTATTTTACACTTAATTAATGAAAGAGATTAATATGGCTTTAGGAAGTTTACAAAAAGCACTAGTTAATGCAGGTATCGCGGAAATGCCAAAAGAAAAAAATCGTCGGCATAAAACTTTTAAATGTCGTAAGTGCGGGGCTCTTATGGAATTTGTAGATGATACAAATATTATGTATTGTTCAAATCCTAAATGCAATAATTTTTATATTTTTACACATCGAGATAATTAATCTTATTTTATGTTAGAACTGATAAATAATCAGTTCAAAATGTGGCTTAGGGGGTTACGCTAAAGCTAATGGATTAATTCCTACCTCTCGTCTTGCCAACGGCTACTAAATGAAGGCTCTTTAGTAGAGAAAACATTTTGAGGTATATAGTGGGCGTCATTAACCACTGTGTTCCGCTCGTTCCTTCACATGAGTAATTAGCCTTAAGGGAACATCAAAAAACTGACTGTTATCATTTCTAAAGATAATTCGTTTTCATTAAAAGGAAATCTTTATTTATGCTCCTATAGCTCAATGGACAGAGCAATGGACTTCTAATCCATAGGTTATAGGTTCAAATCCTATTAGGAGCACCAAAAGTTATAGACTTAATGTCTTAGATTATAAGGAGTATTTGTGCAAATAAAAGACTGGCAAGAGGATTATTACGATAGTGATGAGCCTACTTTCCAAAAATTATCTCGTGGGATTAAAACTATAAAAAAATATAAAAATGATGAACCTCGCGTACGAGATAAAAATAAAAATATTAAAATTCAACAAAGAAATAAAGAAAAACAACATAATCAAATGATTAAAGAGCAAGATTAATCTTGCTTTTTTTATATTGACAAAATTAGTAAATTATGTTATAATATATCTATAAAAGAAAGGATATATTATGGCTAAGGATATATTATGGCTAAGGATAAATATACAAAACTGATGAATAGATTATATGAACATTTATCTAGCGTAAAAGCCGCATACCCTAATATAGAAATATTTGCATTAATATTACAAGGTTCTCAAAATTATGGAATAGATGATATAGAATCTGATGTAGATAGTAAAGCTTTAGTAATACCTTGTTTAGATGAACTTGTTTTAAATAGAGCTCCTATAAGTAAAACTTTTGTATTAGAAAATAATGAACACTGTGATTTGAAGGATGTGCGTGAATATTTTAAAATACTTAGAAAAAGCAATATAAATTTTGTAGAAGTGCTATTTTCTGAATATGTTATAATTAATCCTTTTTATATGGACTATTGGAAGAAATTAGTTTCTAAAAAAGAAGAAATAGCTAGAATAAATCCATATCGTGCAGTAAAAGCAATGGCTGGAATGGCACATGAAAAATATCATGCCTTAACTCATAAATACCCATCTCGTATGGAATATATAAATAAATATGGTTTTGATCCTAAACAATTATCGCATCTTGTAAGAATAAATGAATTTTTGCATTCTTATTTAAATGATATGCCATATGAGGATTGTATAAAAAGTCCTGATTATGACACTCGTAAATTATTGCACGATATAAAAAGAAATACTGTTGGGTATAACGGTAAAAAAGGGTTAACGTTAGAAGAAGCTCAAGAAGTAGCTGATTTTTATATGAATGAAATAGATAATTTAGCTAAAAATTTTTGTGATAACCATAAAGATTATGAAAATGAAACAATTAATCAATTTCTTGATTCTATTCTATATGATGTGATAACAACTCGTATTAAGAAAGAGCTTGGTGTATAATGGCTGTATATGTTACTGGCGATACGCATGGAAATGCGGCAAGTTTTAAAGCTCGATTAAGCTTATATAATTTTAATGAAGATGATTATGTAATTATATGTGGTGATTTTGGTGCAGAGTATGGCGGACAAGTTTTTAGTAGCATAAAAAAAGTTTGTAAAAAATATCCCTGTACTTTTATTATACTTCGTGGAAATCATGATACTCGTTATTGGCGAGATCATGAAGGACAAGAAGGTTGGCAAACTATTCAAAACGGTCATTTTTTAGTTCAGAATAAATACCCAAATATTTGGTATGTTAGAGATGAAGGAGATATTCTTCTTATTGAAGATAAATTAATTTTATTTATTCCTGGCGCATGGTCTATTGATGGAGTTTATCGTAAAATGAATCATAAGATCTTTGAATTAGAAGAAAAATTAACACAAGATGAATTTGATAATTTAAGTTTACTGTTAGATGAATTTGATAATCAAGTAGATTATATTATTGGGCATACGTATCCAATAGGAGTAGAAGATAAATTAAAGTATCTCTTTTTAGAAGGGTATACAGGAATTATAGATAAATTTATGGAAAATAATATCCAAGATTTATTAGATAAAACCCAATTTAAGAAATACATTTTTGGACATATGCACGATGATAAAATTCTTGATGATAAACATGTGTTATTATATCATCAGATTATAGATTTAGAAATGTTACAATAAAAAGGGGATATAATGATTACTTTTGACTATGATGAACTTGATGGTTATGGAGTTATGTATAAAACACACAAAATTGGAGAAGTAGAAGCTTATGCTTTCGCACATCCTGATGATATGGATATTGCTAATCAATGGGATTCTGCTCGTATTTGTGAATTTCGTTGCGATATGGAATTACAGCGATTACATCGAGATAAAATGTGGGAGCGTTACCAAAGTGCATTAAGCATTTATAATCATATTAAAGATTGGTATGCAACTCGTAAAGATCAAAATAATGAATCTAATCTTATGTTAGAAAAAGTACGAAAACAAATGATTGGTGCATGGAAACAATATAAAAAAGCAAAAGAAGAATTTGAACGTATGCGAGATAATGAACAAAAATTTTGCAATGAAGTTACTGAAGTTCGTAGAGCTTTCCGTAAAAAATATGAAGAGCAAGATTAATCTTGCTCTTTTTTTATTTCTATTGACAAATTGCTAATAAAATGTTATAATATTAGTATATTTGAAAGGAGCGATAAAAAATTTTGGAAAATTTGTACGATAAAAATAGTATTGAGTCTTTATCTCCATTACAGTTTACCAGACTTAGACCTGGTGTATATTGTGGCGATACAACTTATCCTAATCATTTAATTGTAGAATTAGTTAGCAATGCAGTAGATGAACATAATCTTGGCCATGGTGATAAAATTTATATTCACGTCTATAAAGATAATCAAAATTTATTTATTAGCGTAGCAGATGAAGGACAAGGTTTTCCAATAGGAGAAGAAAGAGAAGATGGTAGAACTGTTCTTGAAGCTGCATTCAGTGTAATGAATACTTCTGCCAAGTATCGCGATGATGGTGTCTATGAAGGTACTAGTCTCGGACTTAATGGTATTGGAGCAAAATTGCCGATATATCTATCTCACTATGCGAGAGTTGAGTCTTGGCAGAATGGTAAAATAGAACGTGATTTATATAGCGAAGGATGCCTTTCAAATATTGAAATATACGATCTTCATAATATAAGTGATGAGTATGCATCTTCTTCAGGTACACGAATTGTGTTTCAGCCAAGCGAAGAATTTTTTATTCATATTGAACCTGATAAAAAAGCATTAGAATCTTTCTTAGATGATATAACTATATTGTGTCCGCAATTAACCATTGAATTGAAATGGGATTCTGAAACTAAAATTTTTAGTCATCCAAAAGGACTTGAAGATTTCTTGAACAAAGAAATTAAAAAAACCGTTCCGCTTACAAGCGAATTGATTTTCCAAGAGCAAAGTGAAAAACGAAAATTAGACGCGGCACTTGTGTATACTTCAAATAACAGCAGCAAGATTGTAGCATACGTTAATTATGGTTTAACTGACGCAGGCCCGCACTTAACAGCAGCTAAAAGTTGCATTACCCGCTCGCTAAATAAATGGGCAAAAGAACAAGGGCTGCTAAAAGAGAAAGATAAGAATTTGGAGGGGTCTAATCTTCAAGAAGGATTAGTCCTCATTTTTAATCTTGTCTCGCCTGGTATTGCTTATGATGCACAAGTAAAATCTCGTATTGTAAGTAACGAATTTGTTTCTTTTCTTAATGAGGCTATTGGAAAGAATTTAGAACTTTGGCTAGATAATAATCCTGCAGACGGGCGTGCAATTATTGATAAAGCACTAGTAGCGCGGAAAGCCGCTGAAGCTGCAAAGAGAGCACGAGAAAATGTGCGAAAAAAGGCTTCTGGGACAACTGGTGTTATAAAACAAAAAAATATTAATCTGCCATCTAAACTATCTGACTGTTACAGTACTGATCGTTCTAAATGTGAGCTCATCATCACAGAAGGCGATTCTGCGTCAGGTAATCTGAAAGCCGTACGTGATAAAGAGTTTCAAGCTGTACTAGGGGTTAAGGGTAAAGTGCTTAATACCCAAAAAGCAACATTAGATAAAGCAATGGCAAACGCGGAAATTATGGATTTAATTAAGGCTCTTGGTTTTCAACCAGCTAAGGGAGATAAAAAGCTGGCATATGATAAAAATAAAGTTCGCTACGGCAAAGTAATTATTATGTCTGATGCTAAGTAATATTGGCTGTGTTATACCTTTTCTGTTTACCAGCAGGGTTTACGAAAGTAAGCTAACGGTGGAGCCTAAGTGTATTAAACATATGGTAATACCGTGGGAAATATCCAATAGGATAAAACCTGTATCGACTATCTCCGGATCGGGAGAGTAAAACTACTATTGGTACGTAGTTTGAAATGGGTATCGTGTTAGTAATAACATTAAGATATAGTCAGGGCTTATGGAAACATAAGAATCACTGGATGTTGATGGAGCGCATATCAAGAATCTGGTCTATACATTTTTCTGGAATTTCTTGCCAGATATGTTCCAAGATGGATTCATTTATGCGGGCGTTCCACCTCTGTTTCGTCTGAAAAATAATAAAGAGATTCTTTATCTTAAGGATGATGCGGCTCTTCAAGAATTTAAAAAGAGCCACTCTATAGATAAATATCAGGTCAGCCGCTTAAAGGGGCTTGGAGAATTAAGTGCAGAAGAAACGGCCGAATGTCTGATTGACCCTAATAATCGCATTATCAAACAGATTACTGTAGAAGATTTAGGCGCGGCAGGATTGTTGTTCGATACGCTACTTGGAAGTGATAGTACTTCCCGTAAAAAATTTATACAAGAAAATGCGGAAAAGGCTGAAATTTATGTATGAAATAGACTTAAATGAAGAGCTAGGACAAAATTTTATAGATTATGCTATTGCGGTAAACACAGACCGCGCAATCCCATCTGTAGAGGACGGGCTTAAACCTGTTGCTCGCCGCATTTTATATGATATGGCAGATACTAAATTATTTCACAATAAAACTTATGTGAAGTGCGGCAGGGTAGTAGGATCTGTAATGGGGCACTGGCACCCGCATGGAGACGCCGCAGTTTATGATGCTCTTACTCGTCTAAGCCAGCCTTGGAGTATGCGGTATCCGTTAGTTGACTGGCACGGCAATCAAGGTAATATTGTAGGAGATAGCGCGGCTGCTTCTCGTTACACAGAGTGCCGTCTTGAAAAGTTATCAGAAGACGGCTTGCTCGCATATATGAACAAAAATATAGTTGAAATGCAACCAAACTATGATGAAACACAAGAAGAACCTAAATTACTTCCCGCATTATTTCCAAACTTGCTTTGTAATTCTACTCAAGGAATTGGCGTAGCTCTTGCATGTAACTGGCTGCCGCATAATCTACGAGATATTGCGGAAAAGGCTATTTTGCCAGTTCTTCGCGATGAAGAAATTGATTATGATAATCTCTATCCTGATTTCCCTCTTGGAGGAATTATTGTCAATCAAAAAGATGTAGCAACAATCTATAAAACTGGACGTGGTAAAGTAATTGTTGAAAGCGAATATCATGAAGAAACTCGTGGAAATAAGAGACTTCTTGTTTTTACTTCTTTACCATTTCAAGTATTTATTCAACCATTACTTGAAAAAATTGCAAAGGAGTATGCGGAAGGCAACTTGCCGCATATCTTAGACGTGCAAGATGAGAGTGGACTATTGAAGCCCCGCATTGTTTTTGAAATTGAGAAAGATGTGGATATTGACCAAGTGGCGGAGATTCTTTTTAACTTAACAGACCTTCGTAAATCATTTAGTGCTAATCAAGTCGCATTAGTAGGCAAAGCACCTACTCTATTAACTTTAGCGCAAGTAGTTGACCACTATATTGCTTTTAATCTGCGACTTATCGTGAATCGCTACAAATACGATTTCGATACTGCCAACATACGCGTAGAAATTTTGAAAGGCTTATCTAAGGCATTAACTGATATTGATAATATTGTTGCACTTATTAAAAATAGTGATACTGCGGCAAATGCACAAAGTAAATTAATTGAAAAATATGGTTTTTCTGACAGACAGGCTAAAGCTATTCTCGATATGAAGTTATCTCGTTTAGCTAATTTGGAAAAGGTTAAAGTTGAAAATGAACTCCAAGAAAAAGAAGAATATGCACAATATTGTCAAGCTATTATTAAATCAGAGGCTAAGCAAAAAGAAATTCTAATTAATGAATTACAACAATTAGTCAAAGAATTTGCGGATGACCGCCGCACTAAAGTAATTCAAAAAGAAATTAAACGCATTTCCAAGAGTAAAGAAGCAAAAATAGCGGTTCCGCAAGATGTGGTTATCCAATTTACTGATACTGGTTATATACGGTGTATACCTATGAATCAGTATCGCAACAGTGCAGCAAAGGCTACATTTAAATGCCAAACAAATGATATTATTTTGCTATTTAGTAATTTAGGAAAACAATATAGAATCTTCGCAAGCGATGTAAAAGAATGCGGGCCTCGTGATAAAGGTCAAGCATGTGGCGCCCTTGTTAAATTGACAAATGGTGAAAAAATTGTTAATATATTTTCTATGAATATTGATGAAAAATATCCTTATATTGTATTTTTTACTAAAAATGGCTTAGTTAAGAAAACTGATAAGACTGAGTTTATAACGGATACTCGCAACTTAAATGGATTAAAAGCAACTGGTATTAACGATAATGATGAAATTATTGCAATAGAAGAGACAAATGGAGATTATGCGGAGGTTCGTACAAAAGATGGTATGGGCTTATGTTTTAGAATGGAAGAAGTGCGGGCTACAGGTAAAGGAGCAAAAGGGGTTAAAAGTATTAGCTTAAAAGACGGAGACTATGTGTGTGAAGTAAAAATTATAAAAGATAAAAATCAATTATCTTTATCTGTTGGAAAAAGAGCACAAAAAGGTAAAAAATTATGAGTCAAAAGTTAGTGAGATATTGCGGAAGTGATATTTCTGTATATTGCCCTTTAATAGACGATATGTGCAACCCTGAATGTATATGTTTATTACAAAATAGAATTTCTCAAGGAAACGAATATAAACAATATCCATTTACATTTACTTGCAGTCAATTTTATGGAAAACGTTTATGGATAGATGATGGAGTTAAAGCGTGAGTGAATTATATCCAGATAGTTACCAAATTCCTGCTATGCTTATTAGCAAGACCCCACAAGAGCCTAAATTATCCCAATATTTAACTAGTAAAGATTATATAGGAACAGTAAAAAAAGATGGATACTTTTATGAACTAGAACATACCCCTCATGGAGAAGTATATTTATTTTCCCGCTCTAAGTCCCGTAAAACTGGGGAATTAACTGAAAAAATTGACAACGTCCCGCATATTAAAGAATGGGCAAAGACTCATATGCCTCTTGGAACAGTGCTTATTGGAGAAATATACTATCCAGGTAAAACTAGTAAAGATGTAACTAAAATTATGGGTAGCTTACCTGCTAAAGCTGTACAAAGACAATTTGATACAAAAGCATATGGTGGGCCAATTCATTATTATATTCATGATATGATTTATAAAAATGGAGAAGATTTAATTTCTAAACCATACGAATATAGATTATATGAATTAATGGCGGATTTTTATAGTCCAGAATATGATTATATTGAGTTTGTTGAAACTTATGATAAGGACTTATCTGAAAATTTAAAAATGGTTTTTGATCGTGGCGAAGAAGGTATGGTCTTCAAAAAGAAAAACGGGTTATACCTTCCTGGCAAACGTTCAACTGATAATTTTAAAGTGAAAACCGAAGAAACTTTTGATTGTATAATTGTAGGTTTTGTCCGACCAGAAAAAATATATACTGGAAAAGAAATTGGAACTTGGGAGTATTGGGATGGCGATACACCTGTAACAAAAGCATATTATAATAATTGGAAAGCAGGAATAGAGATTGCTGCATATGATGAAAAAGAGAAATTAATTAATATAGGCACTATTAGTAGTGGTATGACTGATTTTTGGAGAGAAGATATGGCTAAAAATCCTAATAATTATTTAGGAAAAGTTGTAGAAATTCAAGCAATGTCAGTTGATCCAAAAGAGCACAGTATTCGTCATGGTAGATTAATGCGGATTCGTGACGATAAATCTGTGAATGAATGTATATTAGAAAATATTTTTGGGAAATAAATTGACATTATAAAAAAAATATTATATAATAATTATAACAAATAAGGGATAGAGAGTGAAGCCTTTATTTGAATATATATATTCAAATGTGTTAGTATTAAAAAGTATTAAAAGAAATTCACTCAAAGATTTAGAAGGAGACGATAAATGGCTGCAATTCTATCTGACAAAGCACAAACTGTTCTTGCTTACGT
Organism: uncultured Bacilli bacterium; assembly: GCA_947632415.1. Lineage (GTDB taxonomy): Bacteria > Bacillota_I > Bacilli_A > RF39 > UBA660 > UBA3631. The sequence goes on along the minus strand of CANRPB010000003.1, from coordinate 42,259 downwards.
ACAACAAAATGCAAGTGCAACTCTTACCGCATCTGTAATCGCAGAGGGCACTGGACTTGATAAGAAATCAGTTAATGGTACGCTAACTGGTCTTTCTCGTGATTCTAAGAATCATCCTCCTCTAATTGGCCGTGAAGTTGTTGAGGGTGTTGATGAAAAGGTTATTGTCCTTACTCCTGATGGCGCTAATTTTGACGTAACTGCTGAAAAGGCAGCTGAGTAATTAACTAAAGAGATTACAAGGAGCAGGGCAGATTAATTTTAATCTGCCCTAATTATTATGGAGATATTAATTATTATTATCATCTCTCTAATAATATGTATTCTTGTTGGAAAAATTTGTTATAAGATAGGTAATGAAGGTAAAAGAGTAGAAAATGAACACCTTTTACGAGAACAAGATACTTTATTAAAAAATCTTGATCGCCTACAAACAGAATGTGATGAAAAATTAAATTTTATAGATTCTGCTGCTGACCGTGCAGAATCTGTTTATAATAAAGCATTAATTCAGCTACAAAAAGAATTAGATTTAAGGAAAGAACAGATAGATAAATATTTAGAAGGGTATAGTAAAGAAGTAGATATTAAAAAAGAGCAATTAACTAAAGATATAACTGAATTACAAAATCATAAAAGGGCAATTATAGAAGCAAATAATAAAGCTTTGCTTCTCCAACAGGAAAAAGATAATTATAGGCTTGTTCTTACTAATCAAGAAAAAGCTGACATTAAAGTATTAGAGAGTATACGGTATATTCTACATAATCCCCGCATACTTTCTATGTTAATTTGGCAAACCTATTATCAGCCTAAAGCTAAAATATTATTTGCTAAATTACTTGGAAATCAAAAAGTTTGTGGTGTATATAAAATAACCAATACTAATACAGATCAATGTTATATTGGGCAAGCTGTAGATGTGAGAGAAAGATGGCTACAGCATTGTAAATGCGGGCTTGGCATTGATACTCCGCAGAAAAATAAATTATATGAAGCAATGCAAAAAGATGGATTAGAAAATTTTACTTTTGAATTATTGCAAAAATGTTCACAAGAAGAATTGAATAAAACAGAAAAATCTTTTATTAATTTATGGAACAGTTGTGATTTTGGATATAACTCAAATACAGGAGTTCAATAAATGAGATTAGAAACTTTACAAGTAACAGGATGGGAGCCCGCAATAGAGGGGATGCGGGCTCCTTTAAAATCTTATGATAAATATGATAGTATGACTAAAAATAATAAATTTATTTTTGGTAAAAAAGATTATGATTTAGCTAAACGATTATGGCAAGGTGGTTCAGAACATAGAAAATGGATGCGGCAGATACAGGTTTGGGCAAAAATATCTGCTCCTCTATTTTGGTGGTCAGAATATGATACCTATCGTATTGGGACCAGCGCTAATTCTGAATCAACTATGCATACTATTGGAAAACGACCTTTAACTTTAGCAGATTTTGATTCACGATTACTTAATAAAGAACATACTACAAATGCATTACAGCATTTAATTGATGTATTAAATCAATTAATTCGTGGATACAACACGCCTAATTTAGCACAATATGTTAAGAATGATATGCTAGTTCAAATTAAAGGGTTACTACCTACGAGTTTTATACAAACACGATACGTTAATTTAAATTATGAGACTATTGCGACAATGTATAGACAACGTAAAAATCATAAGTTGCCGCATTGGAGTGAAGACTTTATTGGCTGGGCTAAATCTTTGCCATATTCAGAATTTATTACTGGAGAATTTGAAGAATAAAAAGAAATATGTTATAATATAAAAAGAAAAAAGAAAATAAAAGAAACAAGGAGAATTAATGAAAAAGAGTTGGAAAAATTCAGTAACAATTGAAGGTTATATTTTTAACGTAAATTTACAAGAACGAGTTACCGGTGAAAATGCAAAACATCCTGGTCAGCCATTTATTAATGGTTCGATTAATATTGCGACAGATGACCAAGCATTAAATATTGTACCTGTATATTTTACTTATGTAATTCCCACATATGGACAAGCAACAGCAGAACGTCCTAATCCTAAACCGAATCCTAATTATGATATTCTTAAAGGTTTTATTAATGGAAATTGTACAACTTATGAGACTGTAGGAACTAATGCAACAAAAGTTCGTATTCAAGGCGAAATTGAAATTAATGATTTCTTTAGTAGTCGCTCAAATGAAATGATAGCACAAAAGCGAATTCGTGGTAGTTTTGTAAATATTATTTCAACTTTAAATGGTAAGGAAGCAACTTTTGAGGCTGATATGTTAATTAGTTCAATAGCTTACAAGCAAGTAGAAGAAGGTGACGACTATCTTCAACTTAACGGGTATTGTTTTAATTTCCGCGGGGATCTTCTTCCTGTTACTTTCTCAACTACTAAAGGTATAAAGTATTTTGAAGATGCGAATATTAGTTCTGAAAACCCAATGCTTACAACTGTTTGGGGAAATATTGAGTCAAATGTTGTAAAACATGAGATTGAAAAAGAAAGTGCTTTTGGGGATGTTGAAGTGGAAGTAACTTCCCGCACATTTAGAGCGTGGGATGTAACAGGTGCGGCTAAAGAACCAATGGAATTTAATACGTCAGAAACTATTACATTAGATGAATTAAAGAAAGCACTTGAAAATCGCACTCAATATGTTGAACAACGTAAACAAGAGCAAATGGAGTATCAAAATAATCGTAATAATGGATTTGCAGGAAATGTAACGCCAGCTGCAGAAGCTCCTAAGCCAGTTGCTAATAAAGGTTTTATATTTTAACTAGGAGGTCATAAGAATGGCTGATATTGATATTTTAAGCATTCAGCCGCATGAAGTTTCTCGTGATCTCTGCGGCTATACTGTACTTTTATATGGTGCGCCAAAGACGGGAAAAACAACAATCGCGAGTCAATTCCCACAAAGTTTACTTTTGGCTTTTGAGGTTGGTTATCTTGCAATTCCTGGAATCATGGCGCAACCTATCCAAAAGTGGTCAGACTTTAAAAAAGTATTACGTCAATTAAACACTGATGAAGCTCATAGGCAATTTAAAAATATTATTGTAGACACAGCAGATATTGCTTATGATTTATGTGAAAAATTTATTTGTAGTCAACAAGATGTAGCTACTATCGGAGATATACCATACGGTAAAGGCTATAAACTTGCGGCTAAAGAATTTGATGAAGCATTACGTGCTATCCCGCAAATGGGTTATGGGCTAGTAATGATTTCTCACTCTGAGGATAAAGTTTTTGTTGATGAAGTGGGCAAAGAATATAATCAAATTGTTCCAACTCTTGATAAGCGCCCTCGTCTTATTGTAGACCGCATGTCAGATATTATTGGCTATGCGCATCCTGTCCAAGATGATGATGGTACAACTCATACAACTCTTTATATGCGTGGAACTCCACGATTTGTAGCTGGTAGTCGTTTTCGTTTTACCCCACCTGCAATTGAATTTACTTATCAAAATTTAGTTGATGCTATTGGAGAAGCAATTGATAAAGAAGCTCAAGTTCATAACGGTAAATTTATAACAGATAATCGTACTACAGCTTATGAGATTAAAGAAACTCCTAATTTTGACATTTTAATGGCTGAATTTAATGAATTAGTTAGTAAAATTATGGAAGCTACAGGCGGACAATTTGGTACAACTTGGGCACCTCGTATTAATGATATTGTCTCTAAACATTTAGGTCCTGGTAAAAAAGTTGCGGAAATGCAACGAGGACAAGTTGAACAGCTTGATTTAATCTTAACAGATTTGAAAGAAGCTGTAGGACAGGGTTTATAAAAAGTATTGATAAAGACCCGCAATAGCGGGTCTTTTGTTTGACATAACAGTTTTTTTATAGTATAATATATATGTATACTATAGGGGGTGTTATGACAGTTGTAAAATGTCATTATTGTAAAAAGATGTTTCCAAAAGAAGAAACAGAATATGTCTGCGCAGGCCCGCAATATTATCATAAAGAGTGTTATGAAAAAGTAAAAAATGAAAATGCTGTAATTATAGCAATTCATGATAAAATGAAAAAACTATGCGGGAAACAGTATAATAAACAAAAAATAGATGCAAAAATAGCAGCTTATAAAAAAATGGGATTTACCGTTGCAGGAGTGAAAAAAGCATTAGATTATTGGTATGATATACGAAAAGAAGATCCAACTAAAGCATATGGCAGTATAGCGATTGTAGAATATATATATGGAGAAGCTGCAGATTATTGGTACGCTCAAGAAATTAGTAAACATCAATATGATACAACAGATTTTGGCTCTTGGAAAAATTCTTTAGAGTCTGAAAAAATTATTGTATCTCAAACAGTTACACAAAAACCAAAAAGATTAAAATTATTTGAATTAGATTAGGAGGGTAATTGAGCAGTAAATATGTAGATGTACCCTCTTGTGTACAATTAATAGGATGTGTAGCAAAAAAACCTCAATTATTAGAAGATAATGGCGTATATTTTTTTAATGAAGAAGATTTTACAAATGAATTCCATAAAGTAATATTTGGAGCAATTTATAATTTATACCAAACTGGTGCTCAAAATATAACCCCAAATAGTATTGAAGATTATCTAGCAAGTAAGCCACACAGTTTAGCAATTTATAAAAATAACCAAGGCGCAGAATGGTTATTAAATGCAAAAGATAATGCAGATACTAATAATTTTGATTATTATTATAACCAAGTTAAAAAAATGACTTTATTGCGGGGTTATGATAATATTGGAGTAGATGTCCGTAAATTTTATGATCCAGATGATATTTTTGCAAAGCCAGAAGAAATTGAAAAAAAGAGAAAAAGATTTGAGCAATTAACCCTTGAAAATATTGCAGATGAAATTGAAAGTGATATCGAAAGAGTACGGCAACAATATGCGGAAGATTCTATATATGAAGGTTCAGTTTTATTAGGCGATAAAGTAGATCAGATTCTTGAGGAGCTATATACAGTTCCCGACATTGGTTTACCTCTTCATGACCAATTTACTAATGCTGCATTACGTGGAGCGCGTTTAGGTAAATTCTATATTAGATCAGCTGCAACTGGTATTGGTAAGACAAGAACTATGGTTGCTGATGCTTGTCAAATGGCTTGTAATATGATTTATAGCCTTAAACATCATAAATGGATTAGGAATGGTAAGTCACAACCTGTATTGTATGTTAGTACAGAGCAAGACATTCAAGAAATCACAACAATGGCTTTAGCATTTTTATCAGGGGTAAACGAGGAACATATTTTAAGAAATCAATATTTTAATGAAGATGAGTTAGAAAGAGTAAGAACAGCAGCAGGTATTTTAAAAGTATCTCCGTTATATATTGAAGAGCTGCCTGATTTTAATATGCGAGATATTGAAAACGTAATTAAACGTAATTTACGACAGCATTCAATTCAATATATTTTTTTAGACTATATCCATACTTCTATGAAAATTTTGGAAGAAATTACACGACGTTCCGCAGGAATGCGTTTAAGAGAAGATAACGTTCTTTTTATGATTTCTGTGTCATTAAAAGATTTATGCACGAAATTTAATATTTTTATTTTATCAGCAACTCAATTAAATGCGGATTATAAAACTTCTGATACACCAGATCAGAATTTATTAAGAGGCGCTAAAGCAATTGCAGATAAAGTTGATGCAGGTATGATTTTATTAGAACTAAATGATGAAGATAGAGAAAAGATGAAAGAGCTTTGTTCTTCTCTTGGATTATCACATGAACCTAATATTAAAATGTCAATATATAAAAATCGTGGTGGTGAATGCAATAAATGTTATGTATGGATGTATGCGGATAAAGGCGTTTGTAGATTTGAGGGAATGTTTGTAACAGATTGGAAATATAATCCTGTGCAAATTACACCTATCGAAATTGAGATAGGTGATTAGTATGAGTTATAACAAAGAAGAAGTTAAAGAATTATTAGATATAGAAGATATTTATACGTTATTAGAGTATTATAATGCAGAACCGCAAATATACTATAACCATATTGAAGCATTAACTATTTGTCATGATGGGGATTCTCATAAATTATACTATTATGAGAATACTAAATTATTTAAGTGCTATACTGGTAGTTGCGGATCATTTGATGTTTTTGAATTAATCCAAAAGCAAGAACATTTAGATGATTTAAATGCAGCAGTTTATTTTGTTGTTCAATTTTTTAATCTTGAAGGTCGAATAGATCAAGTAGATGTCTCTAGTGGAGAAGATTGGAAAATATTTGAACGATATAAAAAAATTGCAGGCATCCATACTACTATTAATGATAAATTAATTTTACCCGAAAAAAATAAAGCTATATTAAAATATTATCCTCAGCCATTAATTAAAAATTGGCAAAAAGAGGGTATTGAAAAAGAAGTATGTGATTTAATGAATATACGATATGATGCTATAAATGGCGGTATATTAATTCCACATACTGATGAAGATTCTCGATTAGTTGGCATTAGAATCCGTACATTAGTTAAAGAATTTGAAAATGACGGCAAGTATCGTCCTTGGAAAAATGGAAAAGAATTATTTAATCACCCATTAGGTTTTAACTTATATGGTTTAGATAAAGCAAAAGAAAATATCAAAAGACAAAAAGTTGCAATTATCGTTGAAAGTGAAAAGTCTGTATTACAGTTTATATCTTATTTAGGTCTAAGCAATGATATTTGTGTAGCAGTATGCGGCAGTTCGCTATCAAAATATCAATTTCAATTATTATATAATCTAGGAATTAATGAACTTATAATAGGATTTGATAAAGACTTTCAAGAAAAAGGTTCAAATGAATATTATCAAGTGCAAGATAAATGGGAAAAAATATATAGAAAATATGGTAATTTAGTTAATATGAGTTTTTTATGGGATAAAGACAATTTATTAGGATATAAATCATCTCCGTTAGATCATGGTAAAGACATATTCATGCATTTGTTTAGAAATAGAGTGTATTTGAACTAGGAGAATCATGAATACATGCAAAATATGTAAATATTACGAAAAACATACAATACATTATCATTTATCAAATTATCATACTTATTATACATGTAAAATATTTAATAATATTATTAATTGTCCAAAATTAAATGCTATATTTTGTAGATGGTTCTCCTTCAACGAAATATGTCAAAAAGCGTTGGAGGAAAAGAGTGAAATATAAATTATTTAATATAAATGAAAATAATTATATACAAGTTATTCCTAGAATTTTAATTAGTAGAGGGATTAATACAGAAATTTTAGAAGATTGGATTCATGCAAAAAATCCTAATGAAAAAGATGTATGGCAAAATTTAGATCAAATTAAAGATTTAGTTTTAATAGTTCATGATGCTTTAAATCAAAATTGGGATATTGATATAATTGTTGATAGTGATGCAGACGGATTCACATCAGCTGCAATTTTTATTAATTATTTAACTAAAATTAATAAACAATACGTTAAAGACCATATCCATTATTATTTACATACTGGTAAACAACATGGACTATCAGATATGGTAGATAAAATAACTGCTCCTGTTGTTATTATTCCAGATGCAGGAAGCAATGATTATGAAGAACATGAACAATTATTTAAAAAAGGTACAGTAGTTGGGATATTAGATCATCATGAAGCTCCGCATTTTAGTTCATCTTTTGGAGTATTCACTGTTAATAATCAATTAAGTAAAAATTATCAAAATAAAAATTTTAGTGGTGCTGGTATTACCTATAGATTTTGTCAAGCTTTTGATGCAATGATTGGATATAATTTTGCAGACGAGTTTTTAGATTTAGCTGCACTTGGAAATCTTTCAGATATGATGGATTATCGTAGTTTAGAAACTAGACATATTATTAACAAAGGTCTGCATAATATACATAATCCATTTTTTTATTATATGATAGAAAAGAATCAATTTTCTATTGATAAGAAAGGTGGGGTTAATTATAATTCAATCGCTTGGTATGTAACTCCTTTTATTAATGCAGTTGTGCGGTCAGGTACACAAGAAGAAAAGTTATTAGTTTTTGAATCTATGCTTACTATTAAAGCATTTGATAAAATAGAATCAGGAAAAAGAGGACATAAAGGAGAATTTGTTCCAAGAGTAGAAGAAGCAGTAAGAATAGCGACTAATGTTAAATCAAGACAGAATAAACTTACTGATTCTTCTATGGCACTATTAGAAAAGAAAATCAAAGATGAAAATTTATTAAATAACAGTATTATTATTTGTTTGTGTAATCCAGGGGACGTTGAAGCAAATCTCGCAGGACTTGTGGCTAATAAAATTCAAGCTAAATATCAACGGCCTTGTTTAGTTTTAATTAAAGGGAAAATTCCTGATAAAGATGAATATATTTATGCGGGAAGTGCTCGAAATTATAGCATGTCTGAAATACAAAATTTACGTGAAATTTGTGAAAAAACAGGAGTTGTAAATTATGCAACTGGACATGAAGGAGCTTTTGGAATATCTATCTCAGAACAGCAATTAGATACTTTTATAGAAAAAACTAATATGATTTATAAAGATGTCGATCAAGAACCAGTATATTATGCAGATTATATATGGTCACCTATAGAAGTATCAAAAGATATAATTTTAGAATTAGCTAATATGCAGGATTTTTGGGGGCAAGAAATACCAGAAACTTCGATAGTTATTAAAGATATAATTTTAGAATCTTATGAAGTTACTTTAATGTCTCCTGATAAAAATCCAACTATTAAAATTACATTAAAAGATGGGATAAGTTTAATTAAATTTAAATCTTCAGAAGAAGAATATGAAGAATGGATTAAACCTAATAAAATTCTTACTATTATAGGAAAACCAAATATTAACGAGTGGAATGGTATTAAAAACGCACAAATACTTATTGATGATTATGAATTGCGAGAAGAATGGGTATTCTAAAATAAAGCAGTTGTCAACTATTTGTTGACAACTGTCTTTTATTATGATATAATATATTTTATAAGAAACTAGAAAAATATGTTATAGATGAGGTAAACCGATTTATATAACATAGACACTTATGAAAGAGGTATTGATTTGACTGGTAGATTTGAAGGACATGCTCATACACACTATAGTAATTTAAGATTGCTTGATTGTATTAATACGCCAGAAAAATTAGTAGAAACTGCATATAATTTAGGATTAGCAGGGATTGCAATTACTGACCATGAATCTTTAGGTGCGAGCGTAATTATTGATAGGTTACAAAAGCAATACAAAGAAATTAATCCTGAATTTAAAATTGTACATGGCAATGAAATTTATTTAACTAATACTCGTGACAACGGACAAAAATATTTCCATTTTATTTTATTAGCAAAAGATGAACTTGGTTTTAAAATGTTAAAAGAATTGTCTTCAATAGCTTGGATTAATTCTTATTTTGATAGAGGCATGGAACGAGTTCCAACTTTAAAGAGCGAATTACAAAAAATTATACAAAAATATGGCAAAGGTCATTTAATTGGTAGTTCTGCATGTTTGGGTTCAGAGATAGATTATTGTATTCTTGAGATGTATAAAGCAGAACAAATTAATAATATATCTGGTAAAATACAATATAATGAACAACTTATTAAACAGCTTGAATTTTGTAAAGATATATTTGATGATGACTTTTATTTAGAAATTCAACCAGCTCAAAGTAAAGAACAAAAAATTGTTAACGATAAGATGCGAGCTTTAGCTAATTATTGTAATAGTAAGATAATTGTTACGACTGATGCTCATTATTTAACTGCAGCAGATCGTCCAATTCATAAAGCATATCTTAATTCCAAACTTGGCGAACGAGAAGTTGATGAATTTTATAGTTATGCATATCTTCAAACAGAAGAAGAAGTTATTGAAAATTTAAAAGGAACAAATTTAGATTACGAAGAATTAAAGAATAATACATTAGAAATTTATAATAAAATTGAAGATTTTAGTATTGCCCGCAAACAACATTGTCCGCAAGTTTCTGTTCCAGATTTTCTAAGAGTAAAGAAAGATATTGGCTATCCTATTCTTAACTCACTTTTGAATAGTGATAACCCACAAGAAAGGTATTGGGTAAATTACTGTTTAGACAAATTGCGGGAACTTGGTTTATATAATAATGAATATTTGAATAGGCTTGAAGAAGAAGCAGATATTCAGAAAACGATTGGTGAAAAGCTAGAAACTTGTATTTTTAGCTATCCAATCTTTTTGCAGAAATATATTGATCTAATTTGGGAATGCGGGAGCACTGTAGGTGCTGGAAGAGGTAGCGCTTGTTCAGGATTGAATCACTACCTGCTGGGAATTACTCAATTAGACCCGCTGAAGAATGAACTTCCTTACTGGAGGTTCCTCAACAAATCTCGAACAGAATTACCTGATATTGACATAGATATCTGCCCCAGTAAAAGGGAAGAAATTTTTGCCAAAATTAGAGAAGAACGAGGAGAATTAGGCTGTATCCAAGTATGTACTTATGGTACTGAATCAACTAAATCAGCGATTGCAACAGCCTGTAGAGGGTATAGTACAGAACAATTTCCGCATGGTATCGATAATGATATAGCACAATATATGTCGTCTCTGATTCCATCAGAGAGGGGTTTTTTATGGCCTATTGCCGATGTAGTTTATGGGAATAAAGAGAAAGACAGGAAGCCTGTTAAAACTTTTTTAAATGAAGTAAATAAATATCCTGGATTATTAGAAATTATTGAAAAAATTGAAGGATTAATTAGTAGACGAGGGATTCATGCATCTGGCGTTGTATTTTATGGTAATGATCCATATGAATCGGCATGCTTTATGAAAGCTCGTAATGGAGCAATTACAACACAATTTTCTCTTGAAGATGCAGAATATGTAGGAGACGTTAAATATGACTTCTTAGTAACAGAAATTCAAGATGTAATTACGCAATGTCTTCAAATATTACAAGATCATGGAGAAATTGAATCTAATTTAACTTTACGAGAATTATATAATAAATATTTGCATCCTGACGTATTACCAATAGAAGATAAAAAATTATGGGACGCAGCAATTAGTGGAAATATTTTAAAATTATTCCAATTTGATAGTTTAGTTGGTGGGCAAACTATTAAAACATTAAAACCACAAAGCCCGCAAGAAATGGCAACATGTAATTCAATTATGCGGCTTATGGCGCAAGAGAAAGGCGGAGAAACACCAACTGAGCGATATAAACGATTAAAAGATAATTTATTTCTTTGGTATGATGAAATGAATAGATGGGGTTTATCTAAAGAAGAACAGCGTACGTTAGAGAAATATTGTAAAGCAAATTATGGCACACCCGCGCAACAAGAAGATATGATGATGATTTTAATGGATCAAGATATATGTGGGTTTACGTTAGCAGAAGCAAATAAAGCTAGAAAAATTGTTGCAAAAAAGAAAATGGATGAGATCCCTAAACTTCAAGAACAAGTATTAAGTAAAGCAAAGAGTGCGGCTTTAGGGGAATATGTTTGGGAGGTATTAATAAAAATTCAGTTGGGATATAGTTTTTCTATGATTCATTCACTAGCATATTCTTATGTTGGGTTACAAACTATCTATTTAGCGACTTATTTTAATCCTATCTATTGGAACACTGCCTGTCTACGAGTGGATAGCGGGTTAGATGAAGATGCTACAACGAATTATGGTAAAATTGCAACTGCAGTAGGAAATATGAAAAATCATGGTATTCATATTTCATTAATTGATATTAATCGTTCTCAATATATGTTTGAGCCAGATATTGAGAATAATACAATTTTATATGGTATGAAAGCATTAAATGGTGTTGGTGGAGAAATTATTCAAGAAATTATTGAAAAAAGGCCATATACAAGTATGCAAGATTTTATAAATAGGACATCTTGTAATAAAACAGTAATGGTTTCATTAATTAAATCCGGTGCATTTGACCAATTTAATGATCGTATAGAAAATATGAAAGAATATATGCAAATTGTTAGTGAGCCTAAAAAGCGCATAACAATGCAAAACTTTAATGGTTTAAATGAACGAGGATTATTACCAAATGAATTAGATTTCCAAAAACGAGTATTTATTTTTAATAAAGCATTAAAGAATGTATTAAAAAATAACAAATATATTATAGAAAATAATTATTATGATTTTTATTCTCAATTTTTTGATATTGATTTATTAGAGACTGAGGATAATCATCTCGTTATTGATAAAGAAATTTGGAAAAAGAAATGTTATGATAAAGCAATGGCGCCAGCTAAAACTTATTTAACTCAACACAAACAAGAATTATTAAACAAATTAAATGATGAACTATTCCAAGAGCAATGGAATAAATATGCGGCAGGCACGTTATCAAAATGGGAGATGGATAGTTTAGGATGCTATTATCATGACCATGAATTGCGGGAGGCGCGTTTAAGTTTAGAGCAAATTAAAGAATATAAAGACTTGCCGCAAAATCCAATCGTAGACTACATGTATACAAGAAATGGTATTGATTTTCCTATATATAAAACATGTAGAATAGCAGGGACAGCTATTATGAAAGATGATACAAAATCTATTGTATCTATTTTAACTCTAAATAGTGGGGTAGTACATGTAAAATTTAATAGAGATTATTATGCAAAATATAATAGACGAATTAGTGAAATTATGTCAGATGGCACTAAAAAAGTACGAGAAGCAGGATGGTTTCAAAAAGGTTCATTAATTGTAGTTAATGGCATACGAAAAGGGGATATGTTTATAGCAAAAACGTACAAAAAAACAGAATCACATCAACTATATAAAATTACAAATATATATGAAGATGGTACTTTTGATATGACAAATAAAAGATGGGATGAAATTAATGGATAAAGTTTTAATAGCAATATGCGGGAAAAGTGCGACAGGAAAAGACACCGTTGCAAGACAGTTGCTTAGAGCACTAGTACAGAAGTACCTTCCTGTCCATTTTGTAGTAAGTGATACAACTCGTATGCAAAGAAGAAATGAGAAAGATGGCACAGATTATCATTTTGTATCAAAACTTACATTTTTAGAAAAATTATCTGCGGGGAAATATATAGAATCTACAGAGTTTAATAATAATTTTTATGGGATAAGTACAGATGAGTTTAAAGATGGATTTAATATTGCAGTAGTAGATCCAAATGGGATTAAACATTTAATGGATAGTGAACTATTTAACTATACTATCCCTGTGTTTTTAGAATTAAATTGGCCTAGTCGTTTAAAGAGGGCAAAAGAGAGAGAAAATCAATGGTCTTTTGAATATATACGTCGTATGTTTGCAGATTTTAAAGATTTTTTAGGATTTAAAACATGGCTAAAACATAATTCTAAAGTAGCTCCTATTATTATTAAACAAACTAATAGTAATAATGGGTTAGAATCGAGTTTATTAGCTGTTAATGAAATTTTAAAAAGACTAAATGAAATGGGTAAATTATAATAATTTATACATTTTAAATTTTATATACTTATATATAATCTAAAAAAAAGGAGTTGCCTATGGTACAAGTTATGAAACGAGATGAATCATTAGTACCTTATGATTTAGATAAAATTGCTGTAGCTATTGCAGGGGCTTTTGAAGACTTAGAAGAAGAATTTGATGATGAAGAAATTCTTGATGATATTGATGATTTAATTCAACAATGGCCTAATCCTATTATTTCAGTAGAAGAAATTCAAGACTTGGTAGAAACTGCCCTTATGGTATGGGGCTATTATGATGAAGCTAGAGCATATATTAGATATAGATATAAAAGAGAATTGATTAGAAAAAATCGTAATGAAGCAGAAATTTTAGAAATGATCCGCGGCGATAATGAATATTGGCGTACAGAAAATAGCAATAAAGATTCAAAACTAGCTGTCACGCAAAGAGATTATATCGCTGGTATTATTGACACAGATTTAGCAAGAGAGTTTATTTTTCCAAAAGCCGCAGTAGAAGCGCATGATTTAGGTCAAATTCATATTCATGACATTGATTTTAGTGCAGAAAGAACGTATACTAATTGTTGTTTAGTCAATTTAGAAGACATGTTACAAAATGGCACCGTTATTAATGGCATTATGATTGAAAAACCGCATCGTCTTATAACTGCCGCAACTATTGCTTCACAAATTATTGCGGCGGTTAGCGGAGCGCAATATGGCGGACAAACTATTACATTGACTCACTTAGCACCTTTTGTGCGGGATTCTTATGAACGTTATCTTGAAAAATATATGGAAGAAGACTTGACTCCTAAACAAGTTGAACTACTTGCAATGAAGGATACTCGCAAAGAAGTGCAAGATGCTATTCAAACTTTAAATTATCAAATTAATTCTTTTTGTGTAGCACGCGCGCAAACTCCTTTTGTTAGTATTTGTATGTATTTAGGAGAGACAGAAGAATATAAAGAAGAACTTGCAATGCTTATCGAAGAAACATTGCGGCAGCGTATTCAAGGTATGAAAAATGAAGCTGGACAATATATTACAGTAGCGTTTCCTAAATTACTTTATGTTCTTGAGGAAGATAATATTTCAGAAGATGCTCCTTATTGGTACTTAACAGAGCTCGCTGCAGAATGTACCGCAAAAAGAATGGTTCCCGATTATATTTCTGAAAAAGTTATGAAAGAGCAGAAAATTAATCCTAACGGGACTGGAGATTGCTATCCGTGCATGGGTAAGCTAAGCTACAGCTCATGTAAAATCGTTTGAACCTCGCCAGAGGGTGTATTTACTAAAGTAAATGCTAACGGTTAGGACTCTTAGAGTTGAGACCGTGCTAAGTATCAAAGGAAAAATGGTCAAAATTCAATAATCTTCTTATTGTAAAAATTATAAATAATAGGTAAAAAAACTACGACAATAAGGAGATAATGAATGTTTACAGTTTATAAAATTACAAATTTAATAAATAATAAAATTTATATTGGGCAAACCACTAAAACTATTCAAGAAAGATGGAAATCTCATTTATCATATGCAAAAACAGGACAGACTCACTTTGCAAGAGCAATTAGAAAATATGGTAAAGAAAATTTTAAAATTGAAGCGATAGATACTTCTGCTACGAATCAAGATGAATTAAATAAATTAGAAAATTATTATATTCATAAATATGATGCAATTCATAAAGGATATAATATTTTAGATGCTGTAACTCGTGGAGGAGATAGTTATTCTGGTCGCATAAAAGAAGAAATGGATATTACTAAACAAAAACTTAGTGAGTCTAAAAAAGGTGGAAAAAATCCTAATGCTACAAAAATTAAATGTAAAAATATAGATACAGAAGAAGAATTATTTTTTGATTCTTGTAGTGAATGTCAAAAATATTTTAATGAAAAAAACCACAATTTTATTACACGAAGAGCTTCTCATAAAACAAAATATGCTTATAAAGGTTTATGGATTTTTGCATATCAAAATGATGAATATATGACAGATTATACCAGATATAAAAATAATAGAAAAGCACAACCAGTTAGAATTACAAATAATATTACTAATGAAACAAAAGATTTTCCAAATTATACTGCTGGGGAAAAATATTTTGGTGTTAATACAAAAACATTTAGTGGAGATGCCTATAAATATGGAAAAATTTTTACTGTAAAAAATTTTACATTAGAAAAACTTTGATAAAAGTGTATCGACTATCCCTGATGAATGTAAGGGAGTAGGGTTGGAGATAGGCACCAACTCGAAGCGGACGACTACTTATAAAAGTAGAAGATATAGTCAGTACCTATGGTGACATAGGATAATATGTGTAGATCTTTTCTTACAGATACCTATATCAATCCCGAGACCAACAAACCAGAGTTCTATGGCAGAGGTAATATAGGAGTAACTACTGTTAATTTAATTGACGCAGCATTAACAGCAAAAGAGCAATTTAATAATATGTTTTTAAGAATGGATGGAGCTCCAATAGATCAAGAGGAATTAGAAAATATCTTTTTTGAAATATTAGAAAAACGATTAGAACTTTGTCATGATGTACAAAGAGTACGTTGGGAAAGACTGCAGGATACTCCAGCAGAAGTTAATCCTATTCTTTGGCAATATGGCGCTTTATCAAGATTAAAAGCAGAAGATACTATAGGACAAGTAATTGCAGAAAAACACTTTACTTCAAGTATCGGTTATGTTGGACTATATGAAACCTCTATGATAATTGTAGGAGAAAGCCATACTCAACCAAGAGGTAGAGAATTTGCATTAAAAACTTTACAATTTTTAAATGATAAATGCATGGAGTGGCGTAAACAAGAACCAGTAGATTATTCAGTATACGGCACGCCCATTGAAACTACCACATATAAATTTGCTAAGAAATTGCAGGAACGCTTTGGAGTGATTCCAGGAATTACAGACAGAGATTATGTGACTAATAGCTACCATGTGTGGGTAGAAGAACCTATTACCCCTTGGGATAAGATTGAAAAAGAAGCTGAGTTTCAAAAACTTAGTCCAGGCGGATGTATTAGTTATATTGAAACGACTAATTTACAAAATAATCTTGATATTATTTTAGAATTATTAAAGTTTATGTACGATAAGATTATGTATTGTGAATTTAATACTAAATTAGATAATTGTATGGAATGCAGTTTTGAGGGTGAAATTATTTTACATGAAGATGAAAATGGAAAACATTATTTTGAATGCCCGCAATGTGGAAACCGCAATTTTGATAAAATGAATATTGCACGTAGGGTATGTGGGTATATTTCAACAAGCCCATTTAATGAAGGACGTGCTGATGAAATGTTCCATCGCTTTATTCATGTGACAGATCATAATGAAGAGGATTATTAATGCCTAGATTAATAGATGAAACAGGGCATAGATATGGTAAATGGACAGTATTAAAACGAGATAATACTAAACAGCGTGGATACTGGATTTGTCAATGTGATTGTGGTACTATAAAAAGTATTTATGGATCAGAACTAAGGAAAGGGCGCACCAAAAGCTGTGGGTGCGCTCAAAAAATAGATGATATAGGGAAACGATTCGGTAAATTAATGGTTTTAAAAGAAGATGAAAACAATAGCCAAAAATATATTTGTCAATGTAATTGTGGAAAAATTTTATCTGTCTATAAAAATCATTTAAGAACTGGAAAAACAAAAAGTTGTGGTAGCTCACAATGTAAGGAAACAAAATTAAGAAATAATTTATCTGGTCAAAAATTTGGATTATTAACAGTTATCGAACCTTCTCAAACACAAACATGGAATGATCGTGTTATAAATGGGGTGAAATATACTTGTAAATGCGAATGTGGCACAATTAAAAGATATATATGGCAGTCATTTGATTACAAATGGCACTATTAGTTGTGGTTGTATTTCCTTTTCTAAAGGAGAAGAAAAAATTAAAACATTATTAAATCAAGCAAATATTCCTTATATTCAAGAATATGCTCCTAAATTATTTTACAATAACCCTAAAAGATCTTTACGTTTTGACTTTTACGTTAATAATAAATATATCATTAAATTTGACGGACGACAACATTACAAAAGTAATACTTGGGCAAGAACTCCTATGGATTTACAAAAAATTAAAGATAAAGATCAATTTAAGAATCAATATTGTTTTGATAACAATATTCCAATTATTAGAATTCCTTATTGGCATTATAATAATTTAATAATAGAAGATTTACTGTTAGAAACTAGCGCTTTTATTATAGGAGGTGATGCTAATGAGGTATGCCACGATCAGACCGCTTGATATATCTAATGGAGAAGGAATAGGTGTTGCGTTGTTTGTTCAAGGCTGCTCTTAGCTCTATTCGCTGTAAAGGATGTTTTCAACCAGAAACATGGGACTTTGATAGTGGAAAAGTATGGACTCCAATAGAAGAAGAGAAAATATTATCTTATGTACAAAATCCCATTATAAAAAGATTTAGTATCCTTGGCGGTGAGCCTTTAGAGCCTTTTAATTGGTATGAACTTAATCAATTATTAGATAAAATAAAAAATAAGCGGCCAGATATAAAAATTTGGTTATATACTGGTTATACTTATGAATATATTAAAAAACAAAAAAATGAATTACTGCAAGATTTAATAAGCAAAATTGATTATTTAGTAGCTGGACCATTCATAGAAGAGTTAAAAGATTTGGGATTGAAATTCCGCGGAAGTTCTAATCAAGTCATATATAACTTGCATGAATAAAAATTTTATGGTATAATATTTATAGAAATTAGAAAGGATTATATATGACTGAAGTAGAACTTGGGACTACATATAGTTTAAATCAAACTGCTTTTCAACATATTGAGCCGCCTGCAGAGCCTATTTTGCGACAAGAACTTAAGCATTGTGCAGAATGGGCATCTCTTACGCAACAAAAATATTATATGTTGCTTTGTAGAGAATTAAATGACTATACTATTTTTTATATGGAGCACGAAAAATTATTTGAACTTACTGAAGAAATAAAAGAAGTACTTGAAAGTAGAGGCGTTATTTTAGAAATTGCTTTTTCTCATGCTTCAAATTTCTTTGAATGCTGGGTTCGCAGAGATAATGGACAAGTAAATATGTATGCATTTTTCCCATGTGATGATTGGGTGGTGGTTGTTTAATGACAAGTCTAGTATTAATTACTTCTCCTATTGGAATTAAGTATATTTTGATGGATAATGCAGGCATTGCTGAGCAAGGTACTATGTGGATGCCTACGCTACTAAGTGATATGCCGCTTCCCGCGTTATTTAATAGGACTAAATTAGATGAAGTAGTTATCAAAGGCAATAAACACTATTATGAACCTCTTTATAAAAAATTATCAAATTATTTTGAGCATAGTAGAGTTAAACTTATAGCGGAGTAAAAAGGAGAATTAATGATTAAGTTCCTAGTATCTTCTACGAATGAGATGCGGCTAGAGAGTATGGATGATGTTGAACAATTTCATAAACAAATTCAAGAAGAAGCTGAACAGCTTGGATGCACTTTAGCAACATTCTCATGGGCAGAGAAATATAATAAAAAATTAGATGAAACTTATTATCAAGTAAAATATAAATTTATATTTAATAAATTAGCTGATCCTGATTATCCTTTAGATCATATTGATTATATTCAAAAGAGTAGAATTGTAGAAGAATAATGGAATTTTATACAAATGGAAATTTTCCTTTTCAAGTTATCGTAGATCAGCTTTCTGAAAACGATATTATCACTATTGGGCACATGGTGCGGATTAAATATTTAGAAGGAGCCCATGAATTAAAGCATAATGATAAAGGTGATTGGGTAGATTTATACGTTTATGAAGATACTACGGTAAAAAAGGGAGAATTAACTTTAGTTAATCTTGGTGTGGCTATGCAACTTCCTCCCAACACAGAAGCGTGGCTTGTTCCTCGTTCTTCTACCTTTAAAAAGTGGGGAATTATTCAAGCTAATCATATCGGAATTATTGATAGTAGCTATTGTGGTGATAATGATATTTGGCAAATGCCAGTTATTGGTTTACGAGATGATGAAATTGTCATTCCAAAAGATACAAGATTGTGTCAATTCCGTATTATGGAAAGACAACCGCAATTACTTTTTGAATCAGTAAAAAATCTTGGCAATGCTAACCGTGGAGGATTTGGTAGTACAGGAGCATAGTTATGCAGTTACCTAATTGTTCTATATGCGGTAAGCCGTATAAAGAACATAAAGATGAATATAAGTTATGGCGAGATTTAAAAGTGCAACATCCGCAGCTTTCTCGTGAAACTCATAAGCCATCTCATTATATTATTTGTCCTGATTGCTATGTCACGTATATTAAAAATCAACATTGGACAAAATATATAAAAAAAGTTGAGGAAGTATACGATAAGAAATAAGGATTATTATGTATTTAAGTTTAGACAATGCTCTGAGAGTTACAGGTTGGAGTATTTTTAACGACCAAGGAAAATTAATTAAAACTAGTACTTGGGAAACAAATGGTGTGGCTCCAATAGAGCAAAGATTAGGACAAATTTGGCAAGAACTTAATAATTTGCATAATGAATATAATTTTAATTATTTGTTTTTTGAAGATTGTTATAAACAACCTAATTTAGAAACATATAAAAAATTAGCATTTGTACAAGCAACGATTTTATTATGGTGCTATTTTAATGATGTTAAATACGCGGCAATGCTTCCATCACATTGGCGCAAAGTTATTAGCGATAAATATGGAGTTAAATTTGGTAAAACTCGTGTAGAACAGAAACAGGGATGCGTGCAATGGATAAAAACAGTATTTAATAAAGATGTTACAGAAGATGAAGCAGATTCTATTGCTATTGGAATCGCAGGACTTATAGAGAAGAAAGTAATAAAGGGGTAGTATGCTTTCTGCATACTACCCCTTTTAGTATTTGCCGCTATAAGCGGCAAATACCGTAATTTCGCGACTTGGGCTTCGGTTTTCCTACACGCGCATAAAAAAAATGGAGGCCAGCTTCGACTGGTCTCCATTTCTTATTTTAGACCCAACCCCCGCCTTTCATATCTAAGGCTTTGCCGGTTGCCGCATTAATAATATAATAAGCATTTCCATCGGCAGGGATAAAGTGCCATTCTTGCGCGAGAGTTTTATTACTTGGATACCATTGTACTTTGGTACCATTAGTTGTACTACCGCCCGCGACATCTAATGAAAGATTAGGAGCAACTTGTGGATGAATATAATATCCGCCAAGTTCATGTACTTTTTCAAATACTAAAATTTGTGGATCTCTTGGATCATCAGTAGCAGTACCATTATCTGCTCCGCCCCAAGTTTCTGCATCAGTTTGAGTTGTTGAAGAATTTGGATCACTAATCCACTCATTAGTAGCAACTGAACGAATGCCATATAAGTTATTGCCTAATGAGCGATACCAGAATTTTTGATTGGTATTATTAGACCAATCCCAAATTTGTAATTTATGTGTACGTTGTTTTGCTGGCGCCAATTTTACATTTACCTCTTGTACAAATCGTTGTGTATTATTTTTAAAATATTGACCTGGGCAACTTGTAGCAGAAAACATACAATGCCAAGTAACGGAACCATTTTTATCCCCTGTAAAATTAAGTGAAGTAATTCCATTACGTTTACAAATATCTACAGCTAAATCAATAAGTGTATTCCAAGCAGCTGTTGTAAAAGTACCATAACTATCAGTATTAGCAACTTCAATAGTTACTGCTCTTTGGTCATTCCAGGCACTTGAAGACGTCCAAGCACGTTTATCTTCGGGTACATACATACCCACTCGACCATCAGAGCCAATACCATAATTAGAAGATGCTTGTCTTGAAGATGGTGCAAATACTTCGCCGCATGTCTCTACCGATAAATTGCCTGCCATATAATGGACAGTGATTTTAGAAATTTTTTCTGTACGATTAGAATAGTTAGGACTTAGTTTAGTATAGCTTACTAAAGAGCTATTACTCATCTTCGTCATCCCCTCTTCCGCATGATAATTCTTCTTCAGTAGCTAGAGTAGCTTCTTCACCTTCTTTTAAAGGTATATCAAAAATTTGAGTTAATTCTTCTGCCATTATTCTACCACTTCTGTTGCAACAGTAGGAGTAAGAATCTTCTCTACCGTCTCTTTAGAATTACTTGAAGCAGTTACATTAGTAGTTGTAATACTTTGGTTAGCCTCAACACTAGCCGCATCTATATATGCTTCACTAGCCGCATAAATAGCCGCAGAAACTACTGAACAAATAATACCAGCAGTAGCTAAAACTTCATTTTGTGTAGCAAAGCCAGCTATTGAACTTCCAATAGAAGCAAGAAACGCAGCGACTGCCATCCAAAATTTGCGGCTCATTAATTTGTTTTTAAGCTCCATCTGTATTCACTCCTTCTATTTCTTCGGTATCTTCCATTTCTTGTATGAGTGCATGTTTGCCAGTTAAAGCACGGGGAAGTTTAGTTTCTTGTACACGTTTAACCATGCGGTAGATAGAAAATGAAACAACTTCGCCAGTTGCTATTCCTAAAATTACGCTCCAGAATCCACCGCCAAATTCAGGATAATCATTAATAATTAACCAAAAGTCAGCTCCGCATGCAGCTAAAATAAATAATCCTATAATTATTAGAATTACATCAAATTTACTCATTATATCCTCTTAGCATATACTTTTCCATTTGTATTGCGAACAGCTATATATCTTTCAAACCTACCTGATGTATAAAATTTGCCCCATATCATGCCATCCGCAATATTAAAATAATTAACTAAATTTATTTGTTGACCTTTAACATATTTTCCTACAATAGGAGCGCTTAAACTAGGACCAGAACGTATATGTAAACTAGATACAATTATTTCATATATCCCAGGTTCTACAGTAATAGAAACTGGTTCAAGTCCGCCTATTAAGTTTATTTCATTCTCTACTATTGGAATGAGATAAATATCATTGCTATTATTATCTTTGATTGGGATATATACAGATAATTCAGGGTAATTTGAATCTTGATATATCCCCCATGTATAATTCCCTGAAATTAAATTAGTTTTATCTAAATTAATAATATCACCATTTGATTTTGAATCTATAATTTTACCAGTAAAAAGATTAGGTTTATCATAACAATCTATGTCAGAAGAAATAACTTTATATTCCATTATAATTCCAATCATCATATTCTGGTAGACCTGGTTCTATTATATTAGTAGTATCAAATCTTGGATAATAAGATAAACCATGGTATGAATACCATAAGTACATTTGTTTTTCTAATTTTTCTATACGATATTTATAATTATTATCAAGATCTTCTAAGAACTCTAACCATTCGTTTTCAAGAGTATCTATTTCTTCATCTACAGCTTTTTGCCAAGTTTCTAAATTCTTTTGAGCTTGGTTTAATTGTTCTTGCAATTTTTCTACTTTTTTAAGAGTTGTTTCTATTTGTTTTTGTTGTTTTTCTATTTTATCAAGTTGCTTATTCATTTTAAGTAACATTTCTTCAAATAAAGAAAAATCTTCTTCATTCATTAAATCTTCGCTACCAGCTATATCTGATAATATTTCTATTTCAAATGAATTAGATTCATCTTTACTTTGTTCATCTAAAAATACAATATTCGCAAGAACAGTACCTTCTTGTTTCATTGCGGCGGGCCATCCAATAGACCAAACAGGATACAATTTCCCGCATGACAATTCTATAGGCTCTTCTTGCGTGAATATATTAAAACCTTTAAGGTTAGGTACATCTAAATGTTTCCAGTTTAAATATATTTGAGTTAAAGGCGTTAAGCGGGCCGCGGCTTCTTCTGTAAGAACTAAAGTTAATTTGCGGCCGCCTGCTTCACCAGCCCCCGCTATAACAGGAGTCTCTATTTTTTGATCTAGATGTTTGAGGAAAATAACATTTGTCTTTAAATAATTAATCATTATTCTCCTCCTTTTGATTTGCGAGTGGTGCTAAAGGTAAATTTCTAATTTCTTCCATTAAATTATCTATAAAACCATCTCCACCCGCTGTTTTATAATACAAATAACGGCGTTCTATTTCTTGTAGACTTAATTCATCTATTATTTTTAGTTCTTTGCAGAATTTATGATATGATTCTATTAAATAAGAACGTGTTGCTTCTTGTTGACGTTCTTCCATAACAATTAATCTATTATCAATATCCTGGATTCTTAGTTTAGACTCATTAAATTGTAAATTAAGTCTTTCTTCTAATTCGACCATCTTTTGGTCAGAATTTTGAAAGTGATTATTTATATTTTTTTCTAACTTAGAGAATTTTTCGTCAAAGTGCTCTTCCTTATATTGTTTATTAGACACTTTTCTAATCTTTCCCCATAACCATTCAAATGCTTCACTAATAAATTTAAAAGCAACAACAAGTAATATTATAAAAATAAAAATACTTTCAAAGGAGTATTGCTGCAATAAATTTGTTAAAGAATCCAAATACCCCTCCTTTGAAAAATTTTATAATTGTCATTTTGCAAATTATTGTTAATGCAAAAAGCTAATTATGATGTTTGGTAAAATTGAAGTTTTTGTTACAGAAAAAATGGTTTGTTATATGCTCTATTAATATATATATATATATATATATATATATATATAAATTTTTTATTTTATTACATCAGTTACTTCTGTTATAGGAACTTGATACCAACTTTCCCATCTATCCCAACTTTGTCTAAAGAATAACCCTTTAGGAGGATCAAGACAAATTAATATTTGAAATATATTTTGCAAAGCATTGCCACTATTACCACTATTAAAAGTTAATAAATGAAAACGACCTCTTACAGATGAAGGAATACCAATATATTTTTTGCCATCTGCTTGACCCCATACATTAGAGTTATAATATAGAGTATTAGCATTGCTCCCTATAGTATCTAAAGTTGTATAATTTGTTGCTTTACGAAGAAATTTATCTAACGGATGTATTTTATTCTTTTGATATTCTTGTAAACCAGAACTATTAAACTTATTTATTAAATAAGTTGCCCCCCCCTGATCTAATAGCTTTGTCATTTTTTCTCCTTAGTTATTATTTATAAGAATAAACTGAAATGTTGGCTAAATCTTTATCAAATGGTAAGAAAGCAAACCAAGAAAAGCCCAAACCCCACGTCCCATGGACTTCTTGCGGAGGGTCATCTAACGTAGTCATCTGACTCCATGTAATATCATCCATACTTAAATACGCTCTAAATCCATCTTTAGCGGGATGATCTGACACAGTGCACATAAAGTTGGCTAACATCTGTTTAGCTGCTCTGTTATTAGCAAAAGTATTAGATTGCAACTCTCCAGGGTGCAAGACCTCTCCTTTAGAGGTAATATAGTCAGGCATCTCGGTAGACACGTTCGATCCTGCGCCAAAGCCGTGAACAGACTGTATGAAAACAAAAGGAGGAGCCTCAAACTCATGATGAAATTTTACATTAGCGATCATGCATCCGCGTTCTGGGAAATAACAATCATCTATCTTGCTTTCTTTACCGATTTTAAAGACACCTGCATCAAAATGAGAGGTAAAAGCATTTATTATATGCCGAGCCCCCCCCATCTAAAAGTTTCATATATATCCTCCTATACTTATTTTTCTGGTAATACTGGAGTGCTGGGATCATCATAATATGTTCCTTTGACAAAACCATTTTCGTCTATAGACAATTTCCATGCAGCAGTATAGCCTCCACCATCTCTACGAGAAAATGTTAATTGCAATATATTATTTTTTGTCCAGCTAGGGGTCAATATTAAACAATCATGCTTATATGTACTGTACCCTTCTTTTGCATAATATACTACAAATTGAGCAGAATAATCATTGTTAGGAGCAATATGCAATTGTCTACAAGCTAATAAATTTAATCTAGAATTAACCCAACTTTTTATTTTAGAGACTAAATGCCCCCCCCGTTGAATCAAGAAGTTTCATTTTTATCTCCTTTTAATTTTCTATTAATTTAATGCCAAGAGTGCATTGAATTGTAGTACTATAATTATTAAGATTATATTTTTATTTATATCTTATTATTCTTCCACTGGTAACTCTTTGGGATCAATAACAAAAGTTAAATTAATTATTTGATTATTATCATCAAACGTTTTACTATAAGTAGCCCCTTGATTTTCTCCATCTGTTGCAATGATATTAAATTTTACTTTTTTACCCCCATCTTCAGGTAAAATTGTAATAGTAGATATATGTTCTACTAATTCGATATAATCTTTTAGAGGTTTATCTTGATCCATAATAGTAATATAAAGATGATAAGGATTATTTAATCTATCTTTATTATAAGATTGAGTAACGCCATTTACTTCAAAAGGTTCATTAGCGTCTAATTGAATTTTCATCTATCAACCCTTTCTAACTCTAGTAATTCATTCCATTCATCTTTAGAAATAATTTCTAAAGCCCATTCTTCTGGAATAAATATCTTCATTCTTTTATTTTGATGTGTTTTACGATAGTATTTATTCCAAAAATAATAGTTAAACAGTGCTCTTGCCTTATGTAAAACACAAATATTAGTACATCTTTTATCAGCAGTCCCATAGAGCTGATAATTCCAAGCAGAACACCAAGCACAACCTCGTCCAATAGGGCAATAAAAACATTCGTCAGTAGATTGTGTACGACGAGTTATACATTGCAAACATTTTAGAGTATCTCGCTCTTTTTTAGTTTGTAAAATACCATCATCTACATTACCTAAAATAAGAGGAGGTTGGTCATCTCCAAGAGACATAGACATATACCGTAAACAAGGATAGATAAGCCCGTCATAGTCACAAGCAATCATTAAACCAGTACCGCCGCACCAGTTTTGAATATCATCTTCTGCTATTGGGCCAAATAAACCATCATCAAATAAAGTAATACTATATTCATTATCCATATCAAGATTACGACGCAAAATTTCATCAGCTATTTTTTTCCCTTGTTGGTAATATAATTTAGCATCGTTTATAGTATATTTAGGTTCAAAAGCTGGGTTTGATGCAATTTCAGTGTAACCATCATCTAACATTGCAACCATTGCGTCATACATATAGGGGATATTATCAGGAGAGTAAGTCATTTTAGAACCAAGGTAATGCCCTTTTGACATCCAATCTAATGCGGCTGCGTGAGCTTCATCATAGCATCCTATAGTAGTTCCCGCATAATGACGACAAGCATCATGTAATTCTTTATTGCCATCTAATGAAATTGAATAGGCTAGTACTTGATCCCATTTCTTTAAAAATTGTTGAACTTTAGGTTCAAAATAATTTACTCCATTAGAGCTAATTGATACTCTCCAACAATAAGCCCAAGGATGATTTAATTCTAACGCTTTTTCTATAAAATAATCAAGTAATTTATCAATAAGATCAACAGCTAGCATTGGTTCTCCACCAATAAATTCTAATATAACACCTTTAGAATCTTCTGTTGACACATATTGATCCATTCCTTTGTCGCCAGTAAGAATTAAATCTATAAACTTTTTTCCAGTATTAAAGTCCATATATTGATTAGATTTATGATGTTCATAACAATAAGTGCATCTTAATTGACAATCATTAGTTACACATAGAGTAATATTTTTAACAATACTACCTGGTGTTTTTGGTTTAAAAGAAGGATAAAGTTGCGATATTTGATCTCCAAATTCTATTATTCTTTTGGGCATTCTGGGATCTCGCAATCGCATAAAATATTAATTGTTACTTCATTATTTAAAAAATCTAATGACCAATTAAGACTATGATTTTGCAAATATTCTGGAATAACATTTTTAGTTAAAATATTTTTTAATGTTTCATAGTTAGTTTGTTTTTCGGTAAGTCGTTGTAATAAATTAAATCCAATTTTAGTTTCAAATATGTCTTCAATTTCTGGATGATTGTCAATGTACCTATCAATTAATTGTTGTAAAACAGTTATTTCATAATAATTTTTTTCTAATTCTAAAGCTAAATCTTGTGGACATGAAACTATTATTTTTCTCATTTGATCTCCTTTTTTCTCTTTATGTTATTTTGATTGTCCAAAACAGGTATTTGAACAATTTGAAAAACAAGTGCTATCACAATTTGATGAACATGACTGACTACAACCACTATAGCATCCTAATGAACAAGAAGTACATACGTTATTGCATTGATTAGTACATCCTGTCCCACATGTTTGTCCACACTCATTAACACAATTTTGAGAACAGCTCCCCGTGCACCCAGATCCGCAGCCAGAACTACAACTACCAGTACATGCTGAACATCCGCCTAAACAGCTTGAACAACCACCACTAGTTCCTCTAGAGCTAGTATAACCTGTACAACCTGTTGAGCAACCAGAACCACAACCTCCTGTGCATCCATTACCACAGCCAGACTTACAACCACCTGCACAGAGTGCACAACCGCCTGCTATTCCGGCACTTCCCTCAGAACATGTCTGGGTACACGTATTTGAACAACCCGTACACCTACCACTACAGCCACTTCCACACACAGTTACACAAGATCGACAAGATCCGCAATTTGAAGTACAGTTTGTAGATCCTGAGCCACAACTACTTCCGCTACCAGTTCTACATGATCCATCGCATGTACCAGTACACCCACTGCACATATTAAAACAATTAGTACATTGCGCGTTACAATCCCCAGAACAACTTTGCCCACATTGTGAAGTACAAGAGTTATAACAAGTACCAGTACAGTTACTTTGACAGGACGCAGTACAGTATGAACATCCTTGACATCCACCTGAGCAACCGATACATCCATTGGTACATCCAGACCCGCAGCCAGAACTACAACCGCCAGTACATGCTGAACATCCACCTGAACATCCAGAACAGCCATTACTACCTTGTGAGCCAGAACTACCAGTACAGCCATTTATACAATTACTCCCGCAAGCGCTTTCACAAGTATTATAGCATCCACCCTCACAACTACTGCAACCTGAACTAGAAGTTGTTTTGCCAGCTACAGTATTATCGCAAGTACCAGTACAAAGACCTATACAAGCTCCGCGACAGCCGTGGTCACTTTCAGAATGTTTTTCTAATTTTGAAATTGCTATATTTTCTTGTACTTCTCTTGCAGGATATACAGATTGTATAGTATTAGTGTATATTACATTATTAACAAAAGCATCATTAAAATCTAAAATAGCATTATCAAGTGCTGCATAATCTTCACCAATAATATATCCATCTTTTGTAATATTCGCACTATTATTAAGTAATTTATGCTTAATAACTTCAGATGAACCCCATCCATCTCTTTTATCATATACAGCTACTAATCTAGCTTTTAATTCAGCTACGTCCTCTTTTCTAATATAATTATCCATAATGCTATCCTATCATATTAATTGCAACTGGAGCAAGCATAACAGTTAAACTATCTATATAAGCTGTAATGTTCTCAGTTAGTCCTACAGATTTTATAACTATAACTAAATTACATGCTGCTGTTGCCGCAAAATCAACACCTATTCCAATAGGACGCCAAGTATTAGCAGCAAGAAAATAATTAGGCTTTATGTCTACTGATTTTAACAAAGTTGTACCAGCATAAGCAATAATTTGAAAAATAGTACTAGTACTAGTATTAGCAGTGACTTTTGCTCTTACTATAATAGAATAACTTCCGAAAGGAACTTCAAACGTTTTTCTTATAAGTTCTTTATTATCCTTAGAAGGAATAGTTATTGCTTTTCCCGAAGAAGCTGAGTTATCTGTAGCTAAACTATTAGCAGAATTAGTAGACAATTTTTCTCCAGCAAGAATATCTCCTCCAATACCCCCACCTTTTACTTCTACCCATTGTCCTGCTCCATTTATGAATAAGTTATTTATAGTTTCTGGAATTCCAGTAGGTAAATTATACGTAGCTAAACTGCCTAAACCTAAAGCAGTACGAGCTCCTGCTGCATCAGTTTTACCAGTACCACCATTAGCTATAGGTAAAACACCAGTAACTCCAGGTCTAGGATCTTGCGCAAAAATATTAGCAGCAGTTCCCACACCTAAATTTACCAAAAGTGAAGGCGAAGTACAAACAGTATCTATCCCGCCTTTTAAATAACTAGGTAAATATGCAGATCCTATATTAGCATTTTTCGCAGTTGGAACCCCAAGATTAAGATATATACCTTGTGCGACTCCACCTATAGTAGCTGCGCCTAGTTTAGTGGCAGTATCAGCTGTTGTTGCTTTCTCAGCAGTCGTAGCTTTATCCGCAGATTTAGCATGTTCTGCTTCAGTAGCACTATCCGCATTTCCTTTTAATGTACCATATATATCGCCCCAAGGAAACTCTTCGGTTCCTAAACTTTGAGTCCCTGGGGCAGTCGGTATAATACTACCTTGTATTTTTTGATCGCTAGGGTCATTTTTTTGAATTGAATTATCCGCGATATTTTTTGCAGATTCTGCGGCGGCCTGAGCAGCTTCAGCCGCAGTTTTAGCAGCTTCCGCGGATTCGGTCGCAGAATCAATATAAGCATCCCGTAATGTAGACAATAATTTAGGAGTAGCAGCTGTTACACCAGTTGCCGCATCGCTTTCACTAAAATCATCAGATAAATAAACGTCCCCACGAACTTTATCAGTAGAGTCAGGAGCAATATAGAATGGTTTAAATTCTTTTGCTTCATCATCCCAGACTTTAGGTATGAAATTTAATTTCATAGATTCGTCATTAGGATTACCCTTCGCCATATCTAAGTTAAACCTCCTTTTATCTCTACTCATTATTAGATTACGTTAAGATTTTTTTCTATAGCAGATAGTGATATACTATTTTTACAATCATTTAATATTTTTTTTAAATTGTTATTTTGTTCAAACAAGTCATTATCTGCCCATTTAAAGAAACCCCAATATGAAATACAACGTGCGGCTGCATGCGGATTAATAAATTGTTTGCGGGCAGCTCTCTTAAAAGCTCTACGTGCTCTTAAAAAAATTGTATCTCTTATCGAAGTACGTTGACGTCTAAATACCCATCCAACCATATCTATTGGTTCAGAATCTATTTGGCATATTTTCCAAGGTTTTACTTCTAATTTTAATTGTTGCTCAATAAAATTAATTGTTTGTTTTACTGCATTTTTTATATTAGTTTTATTACTACCTATAAAAATCCAATCATCCATATAAACTAAAATATGTTTAGCTAATTTAACTCGTTTATCTCTTTTATATCTATATAAATTATTTGCATACCGATAAGCTTCTGATAAATAATAATTAGCTAAATATTGGCTAAGAAAAGAACCTATATTTAAACCTTTTTTATACGTACTAATTAATGTTTCTATTAACCACAACAAATCTTTATTTTTAACGTCTTTCTCTAACATTGACATTAAAATTGCAGTATCAACTGATTCATAAAATTTACGTATATCTAATTTAACATAATATTTATTATTTAAATCCCGTACCCATCTTTTTAAATATCGTTGTGCATGTGCTTGGCCTTTGCCTTTAATAGATGCGCATTGATGATATCCAATTTTTGCATCGAACATAGGTTTTAATGCAACAACTGCAATATAATCAAAGTATTGTTGCATTGCACTTTCACGTGCAATAAGACGAGTTTTTAAAGTTGTAGGTTCAGTTCTATAAAAATAATTTATTTCATTAAGAATTAAATTATGGTTTAAAAGCATCTGTCTAGCAGAATTTATAATATTTTTTCTGCCCCTCTTTAAAAAACGTTTGATACCTTTACGGCGGTATCCTTTTTCTATAAATTTATCGAAGCTATCATTTAAATGTTTATAGCTTGTGATGTCAATATTTTTACAATACGTTTTCATCTAGAGAAGTAACTCCCGTTCCATATTATCTGTACTAGGGAGTCGGGCAGTCCTCTTATTTCACTTAGTTAAGCATGGCTAAGCTGTCTACATTCAAAGACAGTGAATTTGACCTTTAAATTTATGCTAGATAAGCGGCCCCCAATGTTCCAATTCGCATTCCCCGTGGCATTGTTCGCATTGAATGCACCAACACCAGCAAGAGCACCATTGTTCAAGTTCCCACCGGAGCGCGGAAAAGAAACCGAGACGGTCAAACTCCCCATAGGGGTTAGCACCCCTCTTGGCCTTCGGCCAATTCACCCCTATTCCGCTGGCGCGGAATGCCCGATGGTAGATGAGCGGCCCCCAAAGGACCAATACGCAGACCCCGTGGCATAGTCCGCATCGAATGCACCAACACCAGCCAGAGCACCAGCGCGCAAGTCCCCACCGGCCAGGATTTCATGGGAACCAGCCGATCCAAATAGCCAACAGCCACTCATATAACCAGTAGTAGCAGTTCCACTCCAAGCAGAGGGGATTCGAGCACCTTTTTCAACTTCATAATCTTTAATATATTTCGCATTTTTAGTATCTACTGTAATATGTGTCATTTTAACCCACCCAGTTTGACCATCTGAAGTAGTTACTTTTGATATATCAGGTGCTAAATAATATTCATAAGTATCATTTGTACCATCAGTTGAGCAGATGCCCATATAATTACAAAAAACTTCCCAAACTCCCAAATTCCATTCACAATTTTGAAATCTGAAAGGTTCTTTACTATTTTTTAATGCAGCAGTAGTGCGAGCACCATAAGTCCCTTGAATTTTATCACAAGTACCATTATACCACGGCATAGAAGAAACAAAATAATTCGTTTTAGTTGTTATATTACTAGATAAATTTAAATTAAGTGCAGTATTACCATTTCCAAGAGACGTTTTAGAAATAATTTTCACAGAACTCGCAATAGCATGGCTCGCAATATTATTACGATCTTTATTAGTTACAGTTTCATTGCCCACTGATACAGTAGAGCCAATTTCAAAAAATGCAGCTTGTGCATCTGTAAGTATAATACGTTTAACATTTGTTTCTGCCGCAGCTAAATTATATTGATAATTATAACTACAACATCCAACAACTTGACTTCGTGGAGCTTTTACTCCAAGCATAAGCTCCATAAAATCTTCTTGATAACAAATATCCCCATAAGTTAAAAATGTTAAACCATCTTGTCTATTTTTACTATTAGTTAAATCATAATTAAGAGAGTGAGCAATAGAAGTAGGACTTCTATAAGTTCCAGGAATAGTCCCAGATTTAGAACTACACTTGCCGTCTGAATCTAAATAACAGGCTCGTAAAATGAAAGGCCGCAATACATTTGTCGCTGTATATGCTCCATAACAAGCAGTAAAACCAGTAGTTGGAGTATCAGTATATTCAAAGGTGCTATATTGCGTGTCTGAAGTTATTTTTCTATAATATACTGGTGTTATGATATATGTATTATTTTTAATTGGATCAAATCTTCCATCTAACCCTTCAATAGCAGTTACATATGGCATGCCATCTGCGTCAACTCCACCATTACATCTTATACATTCAAATAATACAATATTTTCATAATCATTTCTACCAGCACTAGTCTCTGTAGAAGGTTCTAATATTAAATTTGCGTTAGCACCTATTTTAGTTGCAGTTGTTGTTGTAGAAAAGCTATACTTAGGAATTTTTACACCATATATCAAACCATCCCTACGACTATTAAGCCATTCTCCAATACCCTCATATCTTTGAGTCTTTTCATTAAAATATATTTTAGATTGTAAATATAATAATTTTTGTATAGGAGCTAATTTATTTTTAATTTTTTCAACCAAATGAATTGTCCCCGGTTTAGTAAGGACACTGTCCATAATTTTCTCCTTTTATTTCTATTAATTATACAAACATTGCATCTATTTCAGCATTAGTAATAGGTGTAATTTCCAAATTATTCAATGCAGCAGCAACTGCTGTAGCTCCAGTACCACCTTTAGTTATAGGAACTGCAGGTGAAGATACCGAGTTATAGAACTCATTCCATCCACCCCAGATACCAGGATCTCCTGCACTCGTAATATGACGTATGAACATACGGCTTTTAAGAGTGATGATAACTTGGAATCTAGCATTACCATCTCCATAAGCCTGAAGACAGTAGAGCATCCACCATTCACCCTCAACTCCTGCAGGTCCATTTTTTATGGTGGTATTATTAGCATTCTTAGACCACTGACCGAAGTTGATATATGGAGCTGTATTCAGATCAGCACCTACAGCAACATAATCTAAGGCACCACCTGCATATATACCTCCAAGATTATGAATAGCAGCCTTAGCAATATTAGCACCAGTACCACCATTGGTAACAGGGAGAGGACTATTAAGTGTTGCAATAGTGCCAAGACCTAAATTAGCTCTTGCAGCTGGAGCGGTAATAGCATTAGTACCTCCATATTCAATAGCAAGTGGAGTATTTAATGTAGCAATAGTACCTAACCCCAAATTAGTTCTTGCTTGCTCTATATTATTAGCACTAGTACCGCCATGTTCAATATCAATAATTAGATCTTTCATAAAAGCTGCTACTTCAGCTTTAACTGTTGATCCAATAGTATCAGATATATCTTTAGCAGCTTGAGCAGCTTCTTGAGCAGCTTGGGCTGCAAGTTTTGCATCTTTAACTAAATCAGCTATAGCTGTGTCAGATACTGCTTTTGGAGTAATAGCTGTAACTCCAGTAGTAGCATCTAATTCATTATTTATTGTATCTGTTAAATATACATCACCACGAATTTGGTCTGTAGCATCAGGGGCGATATACAAAGGTTTAAGTTTTTGAGCATTATCATCGTATATATTTATTTGTACGGATTCTCGCAATGACTCATCATTTGGATTACCCTTAGTCACCCTAATATCACCCCTTTATTCTCTCACTATATCAATAATAGTTTCATGCGGTAAATCTTGTTGAAATACTATATTCCATTCAATTTCACCCAATAAATCAAATTCTAAAATTCCTCTTCTATGAATTTGTAAATTTACTCCATTCACGGTAAGTTGAATTTTTTCTCTTGATTCTCGCCATTCACCTGTTTTTGTAATTGTTCCATCATCATTAACAACTGTTGCTGCAATTCCTATAGGCGCCATCTTTGGTATTTGAATACCAATATGAACATATGTACTACCTATTTCCGCGGGAACTGTTAAACGTTGGCCTTTTTTGAACGGGCCAATAAATTGTTTTAAGTCCATGCTGTATATCCAGGTTCCCAATAAACAGGTATGGCTTCATTATTATAATTAAAATTATCTCCTTCAATTAGTACACCATTTGAAGGAATCCATCTTTTAAGTTCTTTAATAGCATCTTCAGTAGTAACAACGGTATGATTAAGTAGACGTACATCTCGCATAGCTGTATTAGGTTCAACTTCACCTAAATAATACCATGTTTCAAGATTATAGTCATAACCATAAAATTGTTTGCTATCTTCATCTCCTTCGCTCCAAGTAATAATTTTACCAACGAGCGGAGGATAACCTGGCTTATTTTGTTCTTCAGTCAAGCCATTAGGATATTTATTATTTAAATATTCTAATACATCAGTAAAGCCCGCATCTAAAACTTCTTGTTGAAGAATATTAAAACCAACTAAAATGCCACTTTGGTCTTTAACTGCGCCATAATCTCGCCAATATATATCTTCACCAAGATTTATACCTTTACTATTTTGAATATTATTATACCATTGATTACCATAAGTATCATAGCCATCTTCATCTAAATCTTCTGCGGTTACTCTATGTTCAGGATCGCTAAATAAAACTAATAGATGAAAATTACTAGGTAATATAACAATATCTTCTATAAAATTAATCGGATCTCCAATAGAGACATAATCTTCATCAACATTCGTTTTAATTTGGATATGATGATCTTCTCGCAAATCATTAGATAATTTTATATCTTCAATCGTTTTAACTATAAAAGGATTTTCACCATCTTTATCTAAAACAGGTATTTCTGCATCTGTTGTAGTATAAAAAGTAATATGGCCTTCTGAATCAATAATCGCACTATTTATAATACTCACAGTAGTCTCATAAACTACTTCACCACGATTATTTTTAAAAGTTAATTTACCAGTTTCATTAGAAAAATCCGCGCCTTGAATCCAAGTTAAGAAATTTTTAAGTTCATAAACGCCATCTTCTATACTCTCTATACCTCGCGGGAGTTCTGATATTTCAGGAGTACCTGCAAATGTATAACGAATAGTACCGTTTTCTAATATTTCTAAAACTTTAAGCCATGAAATATCAAATTCAGTTTTATCTTGCGGAGAGTCATTATTCCATGTAAATGTAATATGTCCCCCTTGAGTGCCGGTACCTTCAGTTAATTCGATTAAATCGATCCAACGTATTTTCTTTTCAAATATTCCATCATCATCATGACTAAATTCAAAAGTTAATGTACCTTCTTCATCTAATTTAACTGCATCAATTAAATTAAAATCACCAAGGTAAACCATAACAGTCGTACCTTGCTCAGTTTCGTCATAAACTGTATAGTCAAAAACTAAAATTTTGCGTTTACCGTTAATATCTTCTTGCTGTCCATCATAACCAGCTTTACCAAACTTAGAAGTATATTGACCAGTTTTTTCATTTTTTTCAACAGTAATATTATCTATAGAATATATAACATCTTCTTGTGTTGGAATAATAACTCGTAAATTACGAAGTACATCACCTTTAATGCCTTTAGGAACGCCTAATTCCCAAAATTCATAAAAAGGATGTTGCTGTGTATCTTTACGTTCAATATCTGCTTGATCTTTACGATTTCCTAATTCATCATATGGACTAACACTATGAATACCATATTCAATTACTGTATAAGGGATTTTAAAACCAACATAAAACCAGGAATCAGCGGCATTAGTATTATCTCTGATATTTACCCAAGTATATTTAATAGAATCATTGAATACATCTTCATCAACTTTTCCTGGGACTAGTACATTAGAAGTATCAAATTCAAATTCTGCTATATCTTGACCATTACCATTATATTCTAAAGTATATTTTCCATCTTCACTACGACCAGTTGGATAAGTTTTCCAAACTAATTCACCATCAGCTTCAATCTCAGCTCGTTCTTTAGTTTCTTCTAATGTATCAATTTGGAAATATGGGGTAGGCCCAGAAGGACCAACTATCTGGCCTATATATTCAGCTCCACCTACTGCATTTTGATAATCTAAGCCACGTCTATAAATTTTACCATTATCAATATCTTGTTTGTTAATGGTATCAACTAAACAATATTCTCCAAACCAAACATCTTTATAATCAGATCCTTGTTTGAAGGCATTAATCATTTCTTCAACAGATTTATAACTTGCTGAAAGGATAAAACTGACCCCAGGATGGCCACCATATAAGCTATCCACCTAAGACCTCCTATCCTTCTGTCTCGGCATCATATTCATAATCAATAGTAAAGAAATCAGTATAATCATTATCTTTAGCAACAATACCAAGAGAAGTAATAGGTATCGCATCTAATTCATAAAAGCCACTCGCAGTTACTCTAATTTCTTCACCATTAATACTCATTAGTAGTCCAGGATGCGACCAAATACCGATTCTTTCAAGTATTCCGATAGGTGAAAGAGTATCAACTAAATTAATTAATTGATAAAGTTCACATCTAATTTTTGATATATCTAATTTGCGACCAAACTCTGTTTGCATATCTTCATTTACTCTTTGAATATTGTAATCTTCCGCAGTACGTACCATCCGCAAATGGATATGTGTAAAGCCTATATCAATAGGTCTAAATACCATTTCAAAAACACCATAATTATCATCAAGTTCTACGATCCAAGAAGCGAGAACTGACATAGCATTAAATTTATCGGTTAATTGATAATCTGTCCCACCTAAACCGATGTAATATTTATCATTTTCTGCATCATAATATATTTTATTGCGGGTACTCGAATTATTCTTGACATAGGGTAATGGAATTTGTACATCTATAACACCATCGGCATTTTCAAATAATACAATTTTATAAACATTATCTCCTGTACCGCCGCGTTCCAAAGTAATATTTTTAATAAATTGATAAACTTCTTCAGAACTACCTTCAACTTTAGTAAGTTGTAAATCAAAACTCATGGTATAGTTCATATCTCTTGGAATAGCTATACGTAAGTAATAGTCTTGATCTTGAACAAATTGTCCCTCATTAGGAGAAATTTGAACATCATAAAAAGAAGCATTATCAGTAGAAGAGCCAGTTGAAACGCTAACTGGCTTATAACTAAGGACAGGAGTCATTTCTGACGTAGCGCCTCTACCGCTAAAACGATATTGGCCTAATGTTAATGCCATTAATAACCTCCTTATACCTCATAAAATCCTCATTAATATATAAAAAATACAAGATATAAATTTTAATAAAATACCCAAATATTTTAAAAATATCTGTCCATATTTAACTCACTTGCTGCAACTGACATAGTATTACCCGCTCCAAGAGGTAAGGTAATAGTACTAATCATATAATCCCCATATGTATTAGTAGATTTATCATTAATAGTAACACGGCTATTTGGCTCAAGATAATACGCGGGAAGTGCTATTAAAGAAAGAGTGGTTGCATAATTCGTATGAACATATAATTGATATTTAATTTCATCAAATGCTGCATTATGATACCCACCAGTCGCAAATGCATAAAATATTTCTCCATGTATTTGCGAGAAAGGCTTACCTACTCTAATACATTCATTGCGAAGTTCTTCCGCATTATCTTCATCAATATTAATAAAATTAATATCAGGAAATACTGGTTCAAATAAACAATTAATTTTATCATTTGAAATTACTTGAGTACGACGACCTATAGCATTAACCGCAAACTTACCCATACCAGATGTAGAAGGATCAATAAAATCTAAAAAATAATTACCTTGGGTAAGAGCAGTATGAGATAAACTTTTATCTTCTGCTTCTGCCCAGAATTGTTGTTTTTCTAAATCATATATTTCAGGCCAAAAAGCTTGTAGTTCTTCATAATAAAAATCTACATCTATTTTTTCATGCTTCGTTATATTAAATAAATTATCAATCCAAGGATAAGCAATACCAGTATTATTTTCTATATTATTAGTTAATCTTGTATAATATTGAGAAGCATCAGTTCCGTTATTACGAGCCAATAAGCCCCGCAAATAAATCTCTGTACGCCAATCTTTAGTTACGTATCCTTCATCCATTTCATTACGAGAATAATATTTTATTGGTTCTATTGGAATATACTCGTTATTTTCTGCCCAGAACCAACATTGTGATGTATCATTTTCAAGCATATAAAAAATATTAAAATTACCTACTTCTGGCAGTTTATCTACGTGTAATGGGAAAATAGCTTTAATTAAACCATCAGTAGGAGATTTATAAATAAATAAATCTCTATAAGTGTTTCCTACTCTTGGTTTATAATCAATAGCTAAATGGTAAGTAACAGGATAGCTAATATCAGAATTAGTACCTTTCCGCAATCCTTGTACAACAAAATCATTTTTAATATTGCCATATTGCGGATTCGCTGTAATATTAATTAAATTTTTATCATCACTAAAATTAAATACACTTTTACCAGTTGTAATATCTACTAAATAATCATATTGTTTATATGCCATTTCTACAATAGATGCTTGTGTAGTATTCATATAGTTTTTGATTTCTCTAAAATGGAATACTCCAAATTCATCATAAAAATATTCAAAATTGCCTAGATATTCAACTAATTTATCAAGAATAGAAGTAACACTTTCTCCAGGAGCTGCAACTAATTCATCAGTATAATAAAAATCGTCAAAAATATATCCAACATCATCTCCTCGACGATATTGAACCCATTCTTCTGGATCTGCCGGTGTTTCTACTGATACATCGTAATATATACCAGTTGTAATATTACCTTGTTCTCGCATCCATAAAGGGTTTTCTCCGTTCCATTGCATTACGCGTTGGATACGTGGAGGAACATCTTCAATTACAATATTACTTAATAATTCTCCCCCGATATGATTTACTACTTCATTAATAATATTGAGAACTAATACTTTTTGAGTAGCATAACTGCCATCTGGTAATTGAGTATCCATTTCATCTAAAATAGTAGTGGCAGGAAACACCCCACCTACATCGCCATTTAAACCAGCCATTTTATCTTTTAATTGTAAAGATATATTAACACTCCCAGTAGCGCTAGATGCGATATTAAAAGTAGAAATAAAAAATACCCCTTGCGGGAAATATATAATTGGATAATTAGGGTAATATGGAGTTTTATTTTGAATACCTATTTCAATAAATATTTTTTTATTTATTGCAAAGTCCATATTCGCATCATCTACAGAATATGCTGTACCACTTACAGAGGTAGATAAAGTACCTGTGCAACGAACACTAGAAGAACCATCTTTAGTTAATGTACCAGAAGTTAATTCTCCTTCTATTTCTTTAAGACCATTTTCTTGCCAATCAAGTAAAGTAATTTTTATATATTGCTTTTGATTAACGAAATTATCAATTAAAGATAGGAAGTTTTGTCGTTCATTTTGTTCATTGATATTATTTACCCAAGGGCTATTTAGCCAAGGATAATTTTTTCTAAACATTAAAACCTCCTATCTATTTATTTGTACTACGTCCCCTAAGAAATTAATTGCGCCTTCTATATTAACAGCCGCAATACCAGAGCCATTTCCTTTATCTTTAAAATCTTCCCAAGCATCATGATAATAAATATATTTTTTATCTCCGATATTATAAACAGTATTATTTATAGGCTTTTTAATCTCTTCTATTTCTATATAAGTTCCAGGATCAGTGACATACTCTTGTTCATCTAAATATTTTTGTCGTTCAAATGGCTTTTCAACCATATATTTCCCTAAGAAACACATATCAGAAACAGGTACATCTTTTAACATATGGAGTATTCCCGTTTCACCTACAACAAATTCTTGATAATCATTTTGATTATAATATTTAATATAAGCAACCGCATAAGGAGTAACATCTAAACAAATACCGCGCCAAAATTGCATCATTTGTTCATAGTACTCTGTAATATAATTATATCTTGCTCTAATAACTTCTCCGAGATAATAATTAGGTGGAAATACACTTTGATATTGCCCAATAATTGTTCTATCAATAGTTTGAGAACTAACAATAGTTTTATCAGAACTTTTTTCTTTATAAGTGATAATATAATTAATCGTTACTCTATCACCCTCAAAACTACTCTCTAAATCTTGATATTGATTGAATGCAATACCCGTTACATTTAATTTGTTAGGAATTTGATAATATCCTCGTTCATTAACAAAAATTGTAGTCCATCCAATGCTATCCGCAGTTTGTAACTGAAAAGTGTATCCGAGTTTAATTCTTTTAGATTGTAATTGTTCAGTAGTTGGAGTCTTTATTAATTGTATACTATTATTGGGTCCGAATAAGAACATATGTGGATCAGTATGAAAATAAATACGAGTATTTTTAATATACGGCTCGTATGCTTCTTTGAGTGAATATACACCACCTGCCGCATATCTATCCATCAATTTACTATATATAATACCACTAGTTATCATATTATTATTATCTGTCGGATAAAACTCATATACTTGACCAGGTATACTAACTGTACGGTAGTCCTCAGTAGGTTGTTGTTCTTGAGCTCCGCCAAGCTCTTGTACGATTCTTGGAACATTAATAATTCCAAGAGCAGCTAATTCATCTAACGAATGACCATCCGCAATTTCATACATTGTAGCTGTGAAATCATATAATTTGCGATTTAATTGCGCTTTTGGAGTAAGATTAATATCCATTAGCATGACTGGTATAAGTCCTTCAGTCATAGATCTAAAAAGTTTAGGCTCGCCATCATTTAAAAATTTCATAGCTTCTTCGCGGAATTCACGTTCCCAGAACCAATCATCTTCTGTTGTAGTTAAATAATTACCACGTTTATCAAAATAATCTTTAGAATCGTTACGTACTAAATCATGAATTTTATTTTGTGAAAGATAAACTCTATAATTATCATATTCTTTTCCGAAATATTTACTTTTATTTAAAAATAATTGATTATAGTCTGCTTCAGCAGATATAATGCCAGATATAGAAAATTGTTTATATCCAAGAACTGCATTTTCCGCAAACCTTGGATATTTTCCACCTAAAGTATCCATTTTAGCACGATTGACCACAGGTTTCATGCTACTTACTTTAAAGTCATATCTGATAGCTAATTGCATATCTCCACGACTAAAGAAAGCATCATAAAATTCTGGGAAAAACTTATCAGTATAATAAACTTGTGATAAACCGCCAGCACT
This sequence comes from uncultured Bacilli bacterium, assembly GCA_947632415.1. Classification (GTDB taxonomy): domain Bacteria; phylum Bacillota_I; class Bacilli_A; order RF39; family UBA660; genus UBA3631. The sequence continues at coordinate 345 of CANRPB010000003.1, read as the reverse complement.
ATTCTCTAATTGAATAGAATATTGATACCATATATGACTACCAATAGTATTATCAGTAATAGTCATATCAATAGCGTCGTTGACATGACCTTCATATATGTGTTCCCAAATTGTAAAATTACTAATACTAGATGAACGACAAATATGTAAAGTACCATAAACCGCAGAATGATTACTAAATCTAAAAGATGCTATGCCCTCTTCATTATTTACATCTACATATAAATTTCTATCATTAGGGTTGTCTTCATGAACGCCTATAGGTTGAAAATCTGTCATTTCAACAAAATCCGCAATATCAAAATAAAAATCTTGACTCATTATGTATTGATTTTTTGTTGTAAT
>CANRPB010000002.1 GCA_947632415.1 uncultured Bacilli bacterium | reverse complement strand
ATCATGTGTTATAATAATGCATGTTATGTAATATGTGTTATGGTTGGATGGGAAAAATAACATATGTATTTTTATTCCCATTTTGTATTATATGGTACAAACACAAAAATGCATAAACAACATTTGTTATATTTATGTATTTTGCCCAAAATGCAAAAAATCAAAAAATTTTTGCAATTTTTGTTGACGAATTGTTGAATTTTGGTATAATGGTATTGTACCATCAAAAAAAAAACGTTAAAAACAAAAACCGAATGGGGGAATGAAAAATGAAACATTTTTACCAAATCATCGTGAAAACGTGTGGATGCGTGACCGTAACCATGGATATATCCGATTTGGATTGGTCAACCACAATGGCCATGGAAAATCGGTTTGCAAATTCCGTCGGGGATGATGCCATTGTAAACGTGGTCGAAATGACGGAATCGGAATTTGATATCATGGTTGGAATTATCGGGGTATATTCCGAATATAACAACATGGACGAATTTAACGAAAAAATTAATGGTGAAAATCATGTGAAAAAAATAAATTTATCGGGGGGTATGGTTGTTAATCATTTTAAAATCATTGTGGAAACAAAAAACGCGATTGAAATTTACATGGATGAAACGGTACGGGATGATGCGGTTGTTTTTGGTAAATATAATGGTTTGTACAATCGTGGAACGATCGTAACCAAATCGATTGATATTATCCCGATGTCCCAATATAAATGGGACGAATATGTGTCCCAAAACGGCATGTATCAAAAATTTACAAAATAAAAATACGGGGGGAAAATGATATGGAAAAAACAAATTTCGAAAAAATGGAAAAATTGAACAAAATATTGGATGAATTGGTGGATGTGAATTTTTTTGGGGATTTTTACAATACATCCACGGAAACATTTGAATTGTGGACGTCGGACGGTATGGACGATTGTTATGTCAAAATGCCGAATGGTAATGCAATATATAATGAATACGAATTGTCATGCGTTTTGGATGAATTGGGATATACCAATGATAACATGGTTATCATGGGGAATATGGAATGTGATACGGTATATATATATAATGTCGAATACATGGAATGTATTGCGTTTTTTATCGGGGATGATGAAAAAATTGATATGCGAATATGGGACATTGATGATATGGTTGATGTACCGTTTCAAAATTTTGCAACGTTTGTAAATTTGATAAAAAAAATAAATGAAATATGAAAACGGGGGTAAAAAAATGAAAATGAATTTTTATGAAATACAAATACAATATTCCAAAAAATATATCGTTGCGTATGTGCAATCATTGCGGAAAAAAAATCAAATGTATGATGTGATGGAATGTGTTTATAATGGTGTGAAAAACGTCAATATAAATACAATCGCAAACAAACAAATATATGATGGATTGATTGCAAACCATGGATGGTATCGGGAATATAAATCAAATAAACAATATGTATCAAATATGTATCATTGTATTGCGTCAAAATAAAATAAATGGGGGTAAAAAATCATGACCAAAAAAAATATGCGAAATGTAATTAATAAAATTATGGAATCGGAAAACACAATAACATACACCGATTATATCGGACGGTTGATATGTTCGTTGTATGACGATGATTATGATGACAAAAATGAAATACGGGAACACGTACGGAAATTATTTAATAATTGTTTTTGTACCGATTATAACACAATATTAATTAATACGGATGTTGATAATGATGTGTATTTGTTAATCAATATTGAATGTAACACATGTTATACAATCCAATTGGGAATATTTGATATATTGGATGTACAATTTGAATTACCGAAATTTGTGGAAAATATTATTAATAACATGTGATATTTAATCCGCATAAAATAACATGTAATACATAATTTGCACGATAAAATAACATCGTGCATTTTATGCGGTTATTAAATAACATATGTTATATAACAAATATTATATAATACCTGTTACGTAACATCCGTTATAAAATAATTCCATAACATGTGTTACATAACATGAGTTTGGTAACACGCGTTATTTAATTTTTAGACTATATAACTCCTAGAAATCCTACTCCCCAATATATATTAGGCCCTCTCGCTTGATGTATGTGCGCAGGATATGCGTGTGAATGCGTAGTAGCCCCAAATAGCCCCCTGAATGGAATTGGTGGTATGTTTGTTCATATCGAGAATTTGAGGACGTGTATGGGGCAAATACGTTGTCAAAAAGGTTACATGAAAATCATTAAAAATAAACTAAAAAGGTTAAAATTTGAAAAAGTTTGGAAAAAATATTTTACTGCACACTTTTGAACTACTATTAGACTGGAGGTTTTACATATGGGAATGGAAAATGAATCAAAGGTAGACTATTGGTTAACTGAGGATGGTCTAACCTTAATAAAAGCCTGGGCAAGGGATGGTTGTTTTATGGAAGAAATAGCCCAACGAATTGGAGTTGCCCGATATACATTAAGTAAATGGAGAAAAAAATATCCTGAAATTGCAGAAGCGATAAATACATCAAAGGAGTTAGTTGACTATAAAGTAGAGAATGCATTATTAAAAGCAGCATTGGGGTATACTACAAAGGAAATTAAAGTTACCTTAGGTAAGAAAATAGTAAATGGTGAAGTATTTGAGGTATTAAAAGAAACAACCACAAAGGAAGTTGCTCCGAATGTTACTGCATGTGCTATATGGTTGAATAACAGGAAGTTTGATAAATGGAAACGTAACAGGGATAAGGTAATTGACCTGAATGAGGAAGACAGCAACGTAAGTATTACCATTGTACGAGGTCCTAAAAATGGGGAAGATAATGTAAACCAAGAAGTAAAGTTTACCCCGAATGGTAAGGATAAAGAGGAACAGGTTGATAAGACACAGGATAAAGACTATTGGCCTGAAGACTGGGAGGATGAGGACGATGATTAGAGGTACTACCCCCACACTCGTGTTCCATGTACAAGAAGAAGTTAAAGTATTAGAGATGAAACAAATATGGGTAACATTAAAATCAAGCCAGACAGAAATGACTTTTGATATTGATGATTTAATTTTAAATAGTGAGAATAATACCATTACAATCCATATGACACAGGAAGATACCTTGTCATTCCGTGGTGGTCCTATAAGGATGCAAATAAGAGTTTTAACAAAGAATGATAAAGCAATGGCAAGTAAAATAATGTCCACCGATTTGTCTGGTATTTTGAGGGATGGTGTAATTTTATAATAGGAGGTATACATGGAAGGTACAATTGGGTTTGAAACCAGTGATGAAGAATTACAAGCTGATTTTGATGAAAAAATAGAAGTGGTTTATCCAAAGAGTTATGAAGACTTAGAGGATAAACCTATGATAAATGATGTAACCTTGATTGGTAACACAACATTGGAAGAGCTTGGTGTTGTAAGTAATGATTTAACAATTGCAGGACTTCCATTAACTGGTGATATTTCAGAAGATGATTTAAAACAAACACTTGGTGTAAATGAAAATATTAGTGATTTTCCTGATGCCAGTGATTATGTAAAAGCAACAGATACAGAAAGTGATGATATTAACTTTGATGATTTTGATTGGTAGGTGGTAAAAATGGCATTTGTTGATAAAGAATATTTAACGAATCAGTTTAAAGCGTTTTTATCAAAATGTAATGAAGTGTTTGCAAAGAAGTCTGAAATACCAGTAGTACCTCCAGTACCACATATTCCTACTAAGTTGAGTGAGTTGGAGAATGATGAAGGGTATATTAAGGAAGTAGCAATTGCAACATTACAACAAGCTGGTATTGTAAAACCCGATGGAACAACAATTGATATAGATGCTGATGGTACAATAAAAGTAATTGGTGGTTCTGGTGGAGGTGGTGGAACTGGAACTGCATATACTCCTAAAATTGGAACAGTAACAGTAGAATCACAAGGAAATCCACCTAGCGTAAGTATAACACTTGATGAACAAGCATTAACTGCTGCTTATAATTTTGTGTTACCCAAAGGAAAAGATGGACGTTCTATCACTGGTATAGAAACAGATGGTAACAATAATGTGATTGTAACATTTTCCGATAGTACAAAACAAAGTATTGGGCAAATTAAGTTTGATATTTCTGCAGATTTTTTAACTGATGGTGGTTTTGGTAATATAAGGTATTATCAAAGTAGATTCCAAGTTTTTAACAAAGATGCTAATGAATGGGTAGACGCAACTGTAGACCCACAAAATCCTTACATTTTACAAATGATACCACAAGAAATGCAAAGTATTAGTGCAATTTATGATAGAGATAAAAATAAAATAAAATTAAAATGGTCTGAAGCTAGGGACACGATTATAGAAGAGCAAACAGCAGTAGTTGTAGAAAAAGTTGTTATAAGAAGAAAACAAGGGAGTGTCCCTAAAAGTATTTCTGATGGGGATGATGTTATAACTGTAAGTAGATCCCAATTTGGTTTGCATAAAGATACATATTTTATTGATAATGTACAACCAAAAATGGATGAGGTTTGGTATTATAAAGCATTTCCTGTAAGTACCAGTGGTTTTGTAAATGAATCAGAAAAAAACCAAACAAAAGTGTTGGTTAAAGATTATGTTTTATTTGGTTTTAAAATTGATCAAACAGAATCTGACCCTTTATATATGATTAATTATTTGTCAAATTGTGATAATATTAATTTTAAACCAGCGTATATGGATTATGATAAAGGTAAGTTTGATTATGGTGATTGGACTACTACTTCTGCTTGGTTTATGAATGTTAAACCTTGCTTATTAAAACGAGATGGAACTGTTTTAAAATACATAAATCCTGATAATTATTATTTGGATATAGAAGGAAATGATGTAACTGATTATATCATTAATGGAACGGAAGATGTAAATGTCATGATTGAAGTTCCGAAAGTATATTGGAAGATTGTACCAAGTGAAGATGGTGAATCTGCTGAAATATATTTTTCTGATAAAAATATAAAATATGAAAATGGAGTTTTTAAAAACAATGGGGATGGTAATTTTGCATGTTGGAGTCATATAGATGAGGGAGGAAATGAAATACCGTATTGTTACATGCCTGCTTACAATGGATCTTATATAGATGGTGTGTTAAGATCATTGTCTGATAAAACCCCGGCAAATTCATATGCCACAAGTGTAGAAATTGATGGAGCACTTGCCAATAACGTTAGTTCAAATATTTGGTATACTGAAGTGTATTGTGATAGAGTTTTAATAAACTTATTACTTCTTTTAATTGGGAAATCTACGGATACTCAAAAAATATTTGGATATGGTTATGCAAGTGGAGGAAATTCTGCAAATACTCTTGCGAAAACAGGATTGTTGTCTAAAAATGGTATGTTTTATGGAACAAAAAAAAGCGATAAGAATGGAGTAAAAGTATTTGGAATGGAGCATTATTGGGGAAATTTATGTAGAAGAACTGCTGGATGGATTAATGATAGTGGTGAACAAAAAATTAAAATGACATACAGTACATTGGATGGGTCTGAAGAAGGAGGTTATAATGAAAATGGTCAAGGTTATATTGTAGTTCCAGGTTATAACCCCCCAGATGTTAATGATGGATCATTTATTACTAAAATGCTGTTTTGTGAATATGGTCTTTTACCACTTTATGCAGCTGGATCTGATTCTACTTATTACACAGATGGTTTCTGGGTTAATAATAATCAATCTAATTATGTTTTGTTTGGCGGTGAGTCAAATATTGGTGCTAAATGCGGGGCTTTTGCTTCAGGGTTGCATAATAATCCCAATGTTTCTTATTGGACAATTGGTGCATCTATTTCTTGTAAACCACTTGCTTCAACATGGGAGGTTTAATGTATGATTATACAATATTATAAATCTCAGTCAACAGTAAAACCAGAGTTGATAGATGATAGTTCATCAAAATATGTGACATATTTAAGAAAGAATATTGTTGAAAAACAAATTATAGATGAATTATCTGGTGATTCATATACAATGTACGAATATGATGAAGCAAAATTAACAAAAGAACAATATAAACAATATCTTGAAGAATTATCTATTATGGATATACAACAACAAAGAGCTGATATTGATTATATAGCTTTATTATCTGGTATAAATTTATGGAGGTAATAAAAATGAATCCATTTGAAATGGCTAAAAGTTATTATGAACGTGGATTGTGGGATAAAGAAAGGTTAAAAAATCTAGTTATTAATAATATAATTAATAAATATGAATATGAATTAATAACTGGGGAAAATTTTGATTAAAAAGGTGATATAAAATGGCAAAAGCAACAATGAATATAAGTCCTGCTTTTGATAATTTTATTTTTGACTGGGATTATGAAAAATATTTAATAATAGGCTCTTATGGTAGTGGTAAGAGTCATGCAATAGTTCAAAAAATAATAATAAAAGCTTATGAAGAAAAAAGGAAGATATGTGTATTCCGTGATGTATATGATACACATAAGGAATCAACATTTGACTTGATAAAACAAGTATTAGATGATATGGGTTTGCTTGCTGGAAATGGTGTAAGAAAACATGCAACAAAGGTATGCTTTAAGAATAGTCCCTTGGAATTTAAATTTCCGAATGGTTCAAGAATAATATTCAAAGGTATGGATAGTACAGAAAAACTAAAATCATTGAATGGTGTATCTATTGTGTGGATAGAGGAGTGTTCTGAGGTTTCCTATGATGCATACCTTGAAATACTTGGACGTATTAGAACACCCAATAAATCAATGCACTTTATATTGAGTTGTAACCCTGTTGGTAAATTTAATTGGGTATATCAACAATTCTTTGAAACATTAAAAGAAGATGGAACAACCAAAATAATATTGAATGATGAATTATTATATGAAAGAAAAGTATTGGTCAAAAATGGGGTGTATTATCACCATTCCACATGTGATGATAACCCATTCCTTCCAAAGGGCTATATTGACCGTTTGGACGATTTAAGGACGTATGATAAAGCGTTATGGGTTGTCGCACGTTTGGGACGGTTTGGGACTTCTGGTATGCGTGTATTGCCACAGTTTGAGGTTATGAATAAGAAAATGGTTATGCATAATATTTCAGAAATTCCACAAAGATTCCATAAAATAGGATTTGACTTTGGGTTTGAAACGTCTTATAATGCTGTTGTAAGGGTTGCAATAGATGATAAGAACAAATGGTTATATATATATAAAGAATATTATAAAAATAAAATGACTGATGATAAAACAGCAAAAGACTTATTAGAATGGGATGATTCAATACAAGAAGATGAAATAAAAGCTGATAATGCAGAACCAAAAACAATTAGGTATTTTAAACAACAAGGATTTAATATTAGACCTTGTAGAAAAAAATGTGATAAAAAATCTGAAGGTAGCAGAATTGCAAATACAAAAAAATGTAAAAGGTTTAGAAGAATAATATGTTCCAGTGATTGTAAAAATACGATCAGGGAATTAAAAGAGTTAACTTACAAAAAGAACCACGATGGTTCAATTGATTATGGACATTTTAATATTGATGCACATACGTTTTCCGCAATATGGTATGCATTAGATGATTATAATGTTGCTGATTTAAAGGAAAGAAAAAATAATAGTATAAAAGGAGAGTAAAATGGAAAAAGAAAAATATATTAAAAATTTAAATGAATTGTTAGAGGTGCAAATGGAAAATATAAAAAAATATCCAAACGAATCTGAGTATACTTATAACACAGGTTTGTATAATGGAATGGAAATAGCAAGGGCTTTATTTCTTGGTATACAACCAGAATTTTTTGATGGTACAAAAATAAGGAGGGTGAATAATGAAAACTGAAACATTTGTAGTAGGGAAGGATAAATTTCCTGATTGGTTTAACCAACAAGCAGCAATGGGAAGAGCAAGAACCGTTAGAGATGATGATGGTAATATTGAATATGTGGTTATAAATAATGCCTCTGGTTCTTACCGTGCTAAAGTTGGTGACTCCGTTATGAAATCAAAAACAGGATTGCTTGTAATTCCACAAAAGACTGCACAGAAATATCGTATGCAGGGAAGTGATGATGATGCAAAAGAAACCAACTTCAAAGAAACAACATAGTAAACAATGGATTGATAGGTGGCAGTATTTTGTAATGTTTTGGGTAAGTGTATTTAACATTGCTGATATTTGTTTTAACAGAGCGGAACATTTATTGGAATTGTGTATAACACTTGTAACCAGTGTGGTTGCTGCTATTATACCATTCTTTTGTAAATCATATTTTGAAACAAAGCAACAAAAGCTTATGGAAATGGTGCAAAATGAAAATATGGAGGAAATTATAGATGAGTAATGAAATTTTTGTTAAAGTTTGTATTTCAGTTATAACAATACTTAGTGCGTTGATTACTACGTTTGTTATTCCGTATATCAAAAGTAAAATTAGTCAACAAAATTTGGATAAATTGATTGAGTACACAAAAATTGCTGTTAGATGTGCAGAACAGATTTACACACCTGAACAATGGAAAGAGAAAAAGCAATATGTGATGGATTATTTGTTAGATCTTGTTAATAATAAATTAAATATAAATATTACAGAGAATGAGCTTGATGTAATTGTTGAGGGTATTGTAAACGAGATTAAACATGGTTCTAACCAATTGGAGAGTGTACAATGAGAACAAGTCAAACTGGTATTGATTTAATTAAGAAGTATGAAGGTTGTAAATTACAAGCATACAAATGTCCTGCTGGTGTTTGGACAATTGGATATGGACATACATCTGGTGTAAAACAAGGTGATTTAATAACACAAGCACAAGCAGATGAATTTTTAAAAAATGATTTAAAGGTTTATGAACAAAAGGTTAGTAAGTTTAGTTCCAAGTATATTTGGAGTCAAAATGAATTTGATGCATTGGTTTCTTTTTGTTATAATATTGGTAGTATCAATCAATTAACTGCAAATGGTACAAGAACAAAAGATGTGATTGCTGAAAAAATGTTACAGTACAATAAAGCAGGTGGTAAGGTTTTATCTGGTTTAACAAAAAGAAGACAAGATGAACACGATTTGTTTTTGAAAAAAGTAGAGGGTGTTAAAATGGGTGTACAAACTTATTCATTAAAAACTGATGGTGAAAAAAGTTTAAGTCAAAATTTTAAAATAAAGGAATTTAGATGTAAGGATGGTTCTGATAAAATTTTGATTGACTCTGCTTTTGTTCAAATGAAGTTACAACAAATAAGAGATTATTTTAATAGTCCAGTAACAATAAATTCTGCATATCGTACATCTGCATATAATGTAAAAGTTGGTGGTGCAAAAAATAGTTATCATGTAAAAGGGCAGGCATTTGATATTGTGGTAAAAGGTAAGACCCCAACACAAGTAGCAAAATATGCACAACAACTTGGTATCAATGGTATCATTCAATATAATACTTTTGTACACTTGGATAGCAGGAGTAAAAAATATTGGGCTAGAAATAACAATGGTAAAGTTACAGTGGTTAATAATTTTTAATGGAGGTTTAATATGTCGGAAGAGGAAATGATGTTAAACCAAGAAGCGTTATTTGAAGATTATATTTCTGCTTATTTAGATGTTCCATATTTTTTGTTGGAAGAAGATGTAACAGATGATGAGAAACAACAATATGTGGAAGAAATGTCATACATCAGAAGAATGTATACGATATACCAACACGGTGTTAGGTTTTTAACAGAAGGTTCCAATTCCGATTATGTTCCTTCCACTTTACGGTATAAGAAATCTGCAATGATAATGAATAAAGAGGTAAGGTTTTTGTTTTCTAATCCACCTACATTTAATATTAACATTGATGATGTTGGTGATGATAAAAAAGATGAGAACTCTATATTGCAGGATTTTCTGGATAAGGTATTAGAGGAAAATAATTTTCATAGTAAACTTTTGAAGGGTGCAAAGGATTGTTTTATTGGTAAGAGAATTGCAATTGTTGTAAATGTAAACGAGGAAAGTGGAATAACAATAAACTTTTTAAATTCTATGGAGTTCATTTATGAAACATCAGATAGAAATGAAGAAGAATTAACAAAATTTGTTATGTTCTATAATGTAAAAAAATCTGATAATGTTGATAACCAGAGGTGGTTTAAAAAGGTTTATACAAAAGAGAATGATGGTGTATATTATAAAGAGGAATTATATTCTGGTAATGGTGAACCTATTGAAGTGATTGAAAAGAAAAGAAAAATATTATTTCCGTTTATTCCTGCAACAATTGTATTGAATGATGGTTTAAGTGGTGATCTTGATGGTGAATCAGAATTAGATTTGTTGGTACAATATGAAAAGTATTACAGCAAACTTGCTAATACTGATATGGATGCATTAAGAAAGAGTATGAATCCAATAAGATACACCATTGATGCAAGTCAGGCAAGTACAAATAAATTATCAACAAGTCCTGGTTCTTATTGGGATTTACAAACGGACGATGATAAACCAAACGAGAATGTAACAGCCAGAGTTGGAACATTGGAAGCACAAATGAATTATTCAAGTCCATTAAAAGTAACATTGGATAGAATAGAAAATGAAATGTATAATGAGGTTGATGTTCCAAACATTACCAGTGAACAATTGGCAGGTGTAATTACATCAGGTAAAACCATTCAGGCGTTGTATTGGGGTTTGACTGTTCGTTGTGATGAAAAAATGCTTGCATGGGGTCCTTCCCTTCGTTTTATTGCAATGTGTGTATTAAGAAGTGCTGTATTATATCCTAAGTGTGTAAAGGGATATACAGATAAAAAAATACCAGATGTTGAAGTTGATATTGTTGTAGAAAATAATTACCCAATTCCCGAGGATGTAAAAGAGGAAAAAGAGTTGGATATGGCAGAGGTTGAATCTATGATGATGTCAAGAAAGGCATATTTAAAGAAGTGGCGTAAGTTAAATGATAGTGAAGCAGATGCAGAACTTGAACAAATTAAATTGGAACAGGAAATGTTAGAACATGCTTCCATGCCGTACACAAGTGAGGATGTAATACCAACGGACGAAGAGGAAGGGGAACAAGATGTTCAGCAAAATAACCAAGATGATGAGGTAAATGAAGATGCCTAAACCATTTGAGTATGCTCAGGGCATGAGAAATAAAATTGTTGAAAAACAAAGAAAAGAAATAAAAGGTATTTACCTTGAAGTTTTAAAAGAGTTACAAGATGAAATAACAACATTATCATATAAAGATGATATGTCTGAAAATTTAAAAATAAAATATTTAAAATCCATGAAAAAAGAATTGGAAGAAAATATGCGATATGCAGATAAAAAAATGGAAAAGACTATACGTGGTAATATGGATAACATGGTTACTGCTATATTAAAAGATAATCAAACATTTTTAAAAGGAATGGGTTTTCATGATTATATGTCCAATGGGAAAGCAATGAGGGATATTGTTGAAAGAGTTGCTTCTGGAAACCTTTACAAAGGGAAATGGAGTTTGAGTTCCGCAATATGGGGAGATAATAAACAAAAGTTAAATGAAATAAACAAAATTGTTGCAAAAGGAATTATGAAAAACAAAGGTGTTTATAACATAGCAAAGGATTTGGAACGGTATGTTAATCCAAGGGCAAGGAAAAATTATAATTGGAGTAACATGTTTCCTGGTTCACGTAGAAAGATTGATTATAATGCACAACGGTTAGCAAGGACAATGGTACAACATGCTTATGAAGAATCCTTTGTTGCGGTAACAAAAAATAATCCATTCATTGAAGCGTATCAATGGATAACATCTGGTGGAAGTAGGGTATGTGCTTTGTGTATGGACAGAGAATCCGTAGACCATTATGGTTTAGGACCTGGGATATATCCGAAGGATAAGTTACCACTTGACCATCCCAACGGTATGTGTACGTTTGATGTTGTTATAACAATGTCGAATGATGAAATTGCGGATGCGGTTGCCGATTGGTATTTGGGGGTTGGGGATAAATCCATGAATAAAAAAATTGACAAATATGTAAAAGATTTGAAAAAATTTTAAAATTTCCTATTTACAAATTTCATAACATGTGTTATAATTGAAATAATTAAATACACCGCATTGCGGAAGTTACCAAACTATAAATGGATTAAAATTGAAAAGGAGAAAAATAAAATGAAAGTAAAAACATTGTTACCTTTAAATCTTCAGTTCTTTGCGGAGGGTGATTCTGGTTCTACTGATACATCAGAGAACACGGATAATACTGATGTAAACAACGATGAGGGTGATGGGGAAGATGAAGATGATGACCATGCAGATGATAAACATGGAAAGACTTTTACCCAAGAGGAAGTAAATAAAATGTGCAAGAGGGAAAAGAGGCAAGGTAAAGCTTCGGTTCTGAAAGCACTTGGGTTTAAATCTGAAGACGAAGCCGTTAAGGCAGTTAACCTTCTTAAAACTTTAACGGATTCCACAAAGTCTGATGAAGAAAAAGCAAAAGATGCAAAAGAAGGAAAAGATAAATCGGATAGACGTGCTGAAATTGCCGAAGCTAAATTATCATGTTTCTATGCTGGTGTAAACAAGGATTCAATTGATGATGTGATTGCAATTGCAATAACCAAGATAGATGATGATAATGATCTTGATGATGTTTTGAAGGATATGAAAAAGGATAAGAGGTATTCCTTGTTCTTTGGTAATAATTCTGACGAGGATGATGAGGACGAGGGTACTGGTTCAATTCTTAGTCATTCAAAATCATCTAAGCAAGGTAAGGAACTTAATTATGGTGAGATGTTGGCGAAGTCTAATCCGACAACTACAAAATCTGGAAAGAGTAACTTTTTTAATTAAGGAGGAGAGAAAATGTTAAACAATCCTAGTGTTGTTAAGGAGTCTTATGGTACAAGAACTACTATTCTGGTTGATGAAATGAATAGTACTGCTGTTTCTTGTATGGTAAAAGATACTGGCATTGAGGCTGGTGATGATGGTAAAAAGATTGCACTTGCTGGTAGTTTTCTGAAGGGTGATCTTATGGACAGAAATGGTACAGAGAAGGCATTTGAGGTTGTATCAGACGTCAGTGATACCACTGGTATTGTTGGTAACCTTTTGCATGATGTAGATGTAACTGCTGGTACTGCAAATGCACAGGTTGTTATCTTTGGTACAATTGATGCAACGAAGGTTGATGAATCTGTTGCAACCCTTATGTCGACTGTAAAGGAACTGAATGGTATCAAGTATATTAAATAATAGGAGGGAATAATAAAATGCCTACTAAGCCGAAGAGTATTTTTGATTATGTAACTGCAAGTAATATTACAGCTTATTGGAATACAAGACCGATTGAGCAAAATTACATGGGTGAGGAACTTTTCAATGAGCAGCAAAAGCTTGGTCTTACCATGGAAATGATTTATGGTGCAAAGGGACTTCCTGTTGTATTGAAGCCTTCCGCATATGATGTTGCGGCATTGAAGAGAGACAGAATTGGTTTTAACACGATGAGAGTTAATATGCCGTTTTTCAAGGAGTCTATGATGATTGACGAGGAGCTGAGACAGCAACTGAATCAGGTTCTCGAGACTGGCAATCGTGCTTATATTGATACTGTTAATCGTATGATTTTTGATGATGAGTTGCAGCTGCTTCGTGGTGCAAGAGCACAGCGTGAGAGAATGAGAATGATGCTTCTTACTACTGGTGGTATCTCCATTTCTGCAAATGGTCAAAATTATGATTATGATTATGGCATGGATGACGGACAAAAGGTAGAAGTAGAAACTTCTTGGTCTGACCCGTCCGCTGATATCATGGGGGATATTTATAAGTGGATTGAGGAAGCAACGGATAGATATGGTGTTGCACCTGATAGAGCTATTCTTAATACTGTAACTCTTAACTATATGGTTAAGAATACTAATATTAAGAATGCAATCTGGGGTAATGATTCTACTGCTGCTGTATCCAAGTCTAAGATTATTAGCTATGTACAGGATGAGGCTAAGATTTCACTTGGTGTGTATGATGCACGTTATCGGGATGAGAATAAAGCGGCACACAAGTTTGTTCCTGATGATATATTTGTTCTTATTCCTCCGGGAAAACTTGGTACTGGTTGGTTTGGTACAACCCCTGAACAGTCTGATCTTATGTCTGGGTCTGCAGCTAATGTATCAATTATTGATACTGGTGTTGCTGTAACGACTTCAAAGAAGATTGACCCTGTTAATGTTGATACTAAGGTTTCCATGATTTATCTTCCTTCCTTTGAAGCTATCGAGGGTGTTATTATTGCTGATGTTAAAAAAGAGTAAGTTTGATAATGGAGGCTGATATGATAACAATAACTAAAAATGGAAAAACAACCAAAGTGTCTAGATCTGCATTTGAAAATTTCTATAAAGGTGCAGGCTGGGTAGAAATGGAATCTGATTCAGTTAGTGTTGATTATTCAAACAAAAGGGTTGAAAAGATAAAGGAAGTAAGAAAAGAGGAATCAGCCATAGAAGATGAAGATGAGTCTGATGAGGATTGGGAAGCTGCAATGCAGGAGGATGAAGTTGAAAAGCCGCTTAGTGAAATGAATAACCATGAGCTTAGAAACAAGGCAGAATCTATGGGTATTGATGTAAGTGGTTTGAAATCCAACAAGGAGTTAAGAGAGGCTATTAGGGCTAATAGCTAGGAGGTTTTAAATGTCTTTAAGTACTGTTGATAATGTTTCAAAATTAAAAATTGTACTTAGGGAAGAAGATTGTCCGTTTTTCACAGATGAGGAATTAGAGTTCTACCTGTCGGAAAACGGACAGGACTTCAAAAAAACAGCATATCAATGTTTGATCTTGAAATCCGAAAGCACTAACTTGGTTTTAAGTGGATTGGAAACTGCAGATACCTCAAAATATTTTCGTAGGATTGCTCAGAAATATCGTGAAAATAATTCTAGAGTTTTGGGGGAATAGCTATGCAAACAAAATTATATTTAAAAAATAAAATAAAAAGACAAATTGAATGGAATGGACAAGAGTTTATATTCACACGTTACAAAAAGGACAAATATGGGCAAATAACTGATGAGGTTGAATTGGAGATACCAATAAAAGGTGTTTATCATGATGGTGGTGGATATGGTGGTATGTTGAATATAGAAATATATTCACGTGATGGAAGTAGAACCGTTTCCAAAATGAAGCCCATGATAATTTGTTTGTATAATGAAACAAACAGGGTGTTGTTAGATGATGTTGTTCATATTGGGGATAATACCTATAAGGTTGTTGAAAAGGTTGATTTAAAAAATATGAATATAGCTTTTGAAATTTCATTGGAGGTTATTGATGGGGATAAGCGTTGAAATTAGTGAAGTTGTTACAGGACTGTATAATTTCCGTTTTAAAACCAAACAAAGAATGCAAGCTTATTTACAGGAACAATCAGAAGAGTTAGTGAATTACATGAAAAGAACTGCTCCTTGGAATGATAGAACAGGTAATGCAAGGAGGGGTTTGAAAGCAGAAGTTATGGATTCTAACGATAATGTAATTGGTATTTCTTTGCAACATACGGTTGAATATGGTGTTTACCTTGAGTACGCTATGGAATTAAGATTTGCTATTCTAGAACCAACTGCTAGATTGAAAGGTCCTGATGTAGTACGAGGTATGCAAGGAATTTTGAATAGAGGGTGGTTTTAATGGCAAGTGTATGGGAAATGATTTGTGATAAACTTATTGAAAATGGGATAGATGCATATCCACCAGCTACACATGAAGGTGAATGTTTATCACCATATGTTGTAGTAAAACAATATGGAAGTACACAAATAGTTAATTTCTCTTCTGAACGAGTTTATTATTTGTTTTTATTGTATGTTCCAAGAAATCAATATTCTATGTTGGAGGATTTTGAAAACAAAGTAAAAGCTGTTTTGGATGGTGAATTATATCCGATGTTAATGCCTTCTGGTTCAAAAGAGGCAGACTACTATGATGATAATTACCATGCACACATGAGAAGTTTTATGTATCATAACAATGTTAGAAATAAACATTTGTAGAAAGGAGAAACAAGATGCCTGGAGAGAATAAAGTTTTAAAGGGTAATGAAATTGCTACCATTGATGTGGTGCTTGTTACTGTAAAAACTTATGAAGAGAGTGCTGATGAAATTATTCTTGATACCGCTAACCAAATTGCTGTAACGGTTGGTACGGAAACGGTTGATAGAATCGCATTGATTGTAAAGGGTAGACTGATTGCTCAGAAGCCACAACAAACAACTGTAACTGGTAACACGATTGTTCTTACGGATAACGTATTTAACGATCAACTGGTTATGATGTTACAAGGTGGTAAGATTGAAACGAATGAGGATGGTAAAACATTCAAGAAGTACACACCGCCTGTTGTTGGTTCAAAGGAAAAGGGTAAGATTTTCATGTTGTCTGCATATTCTGCAATTTATAATGCAGCTGGTGTATTGACTGGTTATGAGAAGATTACTTATCCTAACTGCCAAGGTGTTCCTGTTGCATTTAGTTCCGAGGATGGTGCATTTAGAGCACCTGAGTACACAATCAATTCTGCACCTGCAGAAGGGGAAGCACCGTACACAATCGAGATTGTTGATTCCCTACCTGAAGTTAGTGCGGAGTAAAAAATAAAAAGGAGAAAATAAAAATGCCTGAAAATAATGAAAAGATTTTAAATGTTACAAGTATCGAAGAACTGTTGAAAAGCAAACAAGGGGAGATTGTTGAATTACCTCCGTTTTCTGATGATGTTCCGTTTGTTGCTCGTTTGAAAAGACCTTCCATGATGGCTATGGTTAAGACTGGTAAGATTCCTAACGAATTGCTGGTTGAGGCAAATAAGTTGTTTGCTGGTGGTGCTTCTGCCGTGGTTGCAAATAGTATTGATAAAGATATGATGAACAACCTGTTCAGTATTTTGGAAACTATTTGTAGAGAATCATTTGTAGAACCTACTTATGAACAACTGGTACAAAATGGAATTGAATTGACGGATGAGCAACAGTTGTTTGTTTTCAGTTATACACAGAGAGGTATTGATACATTAAAATCCTTTCGTGAGTAGTGGTGAAGTTTTAAGAATATTAGGCGTTTACAAAGGGCTGGGTATGCACACGAGACCTTCTGAGATAATGGGGATAAGTGATGAATATACAGCCTTTTGTTTTGATGAAGCATGTGCGTTTATTATTCAACAAATAAAGGATGGAAAAGAACCGATTGTAAGTAACACTGGTAAATCTTCCCCCACTACTTATAATAGACCTTCGGATTTGTATAGAAAGTATGATAGTTAGAGGGAGATAAGAAATGGCTATTGATGTTGGTACTGCGGTTGCCTATCTTGATTTGAATATGACTGCTTTCAATGAGGGATTAAGTACAGCAGAAAGTGCACTTAGTAAATTCCGTGATACATCTGCTTCCCTTGGTGATAAATTAACAGCAGTTGGTAGTGTTGCTTCAAATGTTGGTTCTAATTTAACAAGAAACTTAACAGTACCTTTGGTTGGTTTGGGTAAAAGTGCAATTGATAGTTATAGAGATTTTGAAAGTGCTTTTACTGGTGTTAAGAAAACAGTTGATGCAACTGAAGAAGAGTATGCGTTATTATCAAAAGCAATCGAAGACATGGCTGGTTCAACTGCTTCATCTGCAGAAGAAATTGCTGGTGTAATGGAAGTTGCTGGTCAGTTGGGTATTGAGCTTGGTAAAGGTGGGGAAGAAATTACAAAGTTCACAAAAATAATGGTTGAGTTAGGTGACTCTACAAACTTAACTGCAGAAGAAGCAGCAACAGCATTAGCCAGATTCATGAACATTACTGGTACTGCAACTTCTGATGTTGATAAACTTGGTGCAACAGTTGTTGACTTGGGTAATAACTTTGCGGCACAGGAAGATGAAATTGTAAACATGAGTTTAAGACTTGCTTCTGCTGGTACAATGGCTGGGTTGACTGAAACTGAAATTCTTGGTTTGGCAACTGCAATGACTTCTGTTGGTATTCGTGCAGAGGCAGGTGGTTCTTCCATGTCAACCACGTTAGCAAATATCGAAACGGCTGTTAAAAAAGCACTACAAGGTGATGAGGGTGCAATAACTCAATTAAACACCTTGGCTGAAGTTTCTGGCATGACTGCAAAAGAATTTTCAAATGCTTGGGAAAATGACCCGATAACAGCATTGAAGAATTTCTTGTTAGGTTTGGCTGGTGTGGAAGAAAAAGGTGGTAGTGCTGTATTAGTACTGGACGAATTAGGAATGTCTGGTATTAGACAAAGTAATATGTTACGTGCATTGTCATTGGCTGGTGGGGAATTAACAGATGCAATTGATTTGGCTAACAATGCTTGGAAAGAAAATACAGCATTAACAACAGAGGCTGAAAAACGTTATGGAACATTGGATAGTAAAATAAGCCAATTAAATGAACGTTGGAAAGCAATGAAAAGGGATATTGCTGAATTACTTATTCCAATATTGGAAAAGTTAATGGATATTCTTGAAAAAATTATTGGTTGGTGGAATAATTTATCCGATGCAGAGAAAGCACACATTGTTAAAATATTGGAAGTGGTTGCAGCATTAGGACCTTTGCTTACAATATTTGGTAAATTAACAACTGCAATTGGCAGTATTATGAATATTGTAAAATTGTTAGGTCCTTTGATAGGTGGTTTTAATCCAGTATTATTAGCAATTGTTGGTGTGATTGCATTGGTGGTAAAAGGATTAGTAGACTTATGGAAAAATAGTGAAGAGTTCAGGGAAAAGGTAAGTAAGTTATTTGAAAAATTAAAACAAATTTGGCAAACGTTAAAACCAATAGTGGATGCTATAGCAAGATTCCTGGCAACGATATTTGTTGAAGTTGTTGAAAATGCTATTGATTTACTTGGTACACTGGTTGATGCTATTGCTGGTTTCTTTGATTGGCTTGGGGATATTATTGATGCAATAAAGCAAGGTGATTGGGCTCAAGTAGGAAGACTAATAATCGAGGGAATTATTGAGGGATTCAAAACTGCTTTGAGTTTGTTATTTGCACCAATAAAAATGTTATTTGATACAATATGGGGATTCATTTGTGATATATTTGGTATTCATTCCCCTGCGGAAGCAATGAAGCCAATAGGCGAAAACATATTACTTGGTATATTGGAAGGTTTCAAGAATATGTTTGGTGCATTCTTAGATGTATTGAAACAGTTTGCACAAATGGTATTTGATTTCTTCACTGGTTTATGGGATAACTTAAGTGAGTTTGTTTCAAATGTATGGAGTAAGATTAGTGAATTTTTATCAACGTTGTGGAATGGTGTGACAGAATTTTTCAGTAATGTTTGGAACTCTGTTTCAACTTTCTTTGCTGATACATGGGATAAAATTGTTACATTCTTTATTGATGCTTGGAATAATATTGTAGAGTTTTTCAAAAATGTCTGGGATAAATTGGTTGGGTTTTTTGAAGATACCTGGAATAAGATAACAGAATTTTTCCAAAACTTGTGGGATAATTTAACAGACTTTTTTGGTAAAATTTGGGATATTATAAAAGAGGCATTTGAAACAATAAAAAACACTGTTATGGAATTTTTCTCAACCATCAGCGAAACGTTAAAGAATTTGTTTGAAGGTTTTATAAATTTGATTAAGAATTTATTTGAAACCTTGAAAAATGTTGTTACAAATTTGATGACAATTATAACAGAACTTATAACAAACTTTATAGAAATGATAAGAAATGTTATTGATAATGTCAGACAATTTGTTGAAACAATAGTTGAAACAGTAAAGGGGTTGGTTACATCTATTATTGATGGTGTTAAAACAATTATATCAAGTTTCTTGGAAAACATTCAGGCATTATGGGATAAAATAGTTGGGGCTGTAAAAGAAGGATGGGAAAAGATAACAAATGATATAAAAGAAAAGATAAACTCCATTGTTTCAACAATAACAGAAATTATTCCAAAGGTATTGCAAGCTGGTAAAGATATTATCAATGCAATATGGGAAGGAATGAAATCTGTTTGGGAATCTGTTTCTGGTTGGTTTAGTGAAAAGTTTGGTTGGATAACAGATTTCATTGATAAAATAAAGAGTGGTATTAGTTGGATTGGTGACGCGGTTGGTGGTATATTTAATTCCCATGCTGCTGGTTTGGATTATGTTCCCTACAATGGTTATATTGCAAAATTACACCAAGGGGAAAGGGTATTGACAAAGCAGGAGGCAAAGGAATATAATAATGGTGGAGGTTCAAATGGTGGTGATACATTTAACTTCTATGATGTTACACCTAATCCATATGAATACGCTCGGCAAATTAAACGTGTCAAGAAAGAATTGTTGTTTGGTAACTAGGTGGTGTCTATATGATTGAAAGGTTTAAGGTAAAAAATAAAACTACATCAAGGGAAGTTATTTTCGGTCAGGATATAGACTGTGATTATGTTTATAAGTCAGATGGGTTGGACTGGGGAACAGCTCCAGCCCAGCATAACACATATAACTACCTGAACCAAATTGGTGTAACAATATCCAGCACTATGATAAAAGAAAGGGATATAACAATAACTGGATATGTTTATTATTGGTTGACAAAAGATGATATGATGGCATTGGATAGAAGTCAATGGAATTCTTATGGATATGAAATAATAAAAAATAAAAAAGAAGATCTTAATAGTATTATAAATCCATTGGATTATTTGGTATTAAGTATTAACGATTATTTTATTGAAGGAAAACCAGCGGCTTCTATCGCATACGGAAACACAGAACAAACAAATAACACATACTTTTGTGAATTTATGTTTACATTGTATTGTGCTAATCCAATGTTTAAAAAGAACACAATTATGAAAACAATTATAAACGGGGATATTCCAATGCTACACTCCCCGTTTATAATTCCTCCCTTTGGAATTGTTGGTGGTAGAAGAGTTAACTATTTGATGTTATCTGTTGAAAATGAAGGTGATGTTCAAATAGGTTGTAGAATTATATTAACAGCAAAAGATGAAGTAGTTAATCCACAAATTGAAAATATTGGTACTGGTGAAACAATAACCATTAAGAAAACGATGCAACAAGGGGAGAAGATAATTATAAACACTTCAGATGGTCCTGAAAAAGGTGTTATTGGAATAATTGATGGGGTGGAATATAATTATTTTAAATATTGGAGTTTTGATAATTCTTGGTTTAAATGTCAGGTTGGAACAACACTAATTGGTTATTCAACAGAAAATGGTGCGGAAGATTCATTAGATGTTGTAATTGAAATAAATCCCGAAAAATATGCTTTAATGGAGATGTAAAATGAAATTAGAGATATTTGACAAAGCAACAAGAAATAGACTTGATGTAATAAAAACTTTTTCATATGTAGAATATAAAGATGAAGCAAATTCCTATGGTAATTTTTCTGTGATTATGTATCCTGATGAAGAAGTGATACAATATTTAAAGTTTGGAAATTACATCTTGTTTGAAGATGGTGCTTTGGGGATTATCAAAGGATTAAAAAATTATGAACAAGATATTCTACAAATTGAAGTTTATGGTTTCATGTGTAACCACATTTTAACATATAGGTCATTTTTAAAAACAACAAAATATACAGGGACTGTTCCACAAATAGCAAGACAAATGGTTACGGATTTGTATATAAGTCCAGAAGATGCAAAAAGAAAAATTGATTTTATAAAATTATCCGATATACCTGAATATAATCCAGAAGTTGAAGGTGAAATAACGGTACAAAATACTGGTGATAATTTGTTAAATGTGTTGAATGATAAATTCCTGGATTATGATTTGTTATTCTGGTTGTTTCCAAACATGATTGACTATGATGAAAGTATGGATAGACCAGTTAATTTGGAGTCATTGGAATTTAGAATTAGAAAACCAGTACATAGAACAATTGGAAATGAAGAAGGTGTAAACCCTGTTGTATTTTCATTTGAATTAAACAACTTATCTGATTTAACATACGAGGAAGACGGAAGGGATTATGCAAGTGTGGCAATTGTTGCTGCTGAAGGTACTGGACAACAAAGAAAAGTATTAGAAGTTGGGGATGTTGACAAAACAGGTATTGATAGAATAGAATTATATGTCGATGCAAGGGATATTCAATCAGGTAGTTCTTCATCTGGTGGTGGTGATTCAGGTGGGGGTGGAGATGATGGTGGCGGTGGAACTGATACGGATATGACGTATCAAGAAACATTAAGATTCTTAAATGGTTCTGGCCAAACTGATGTACAACCTGCTGAAACTACTGTTCCATACGATGATACATTAAATTATTTGAATGGTGAATCACAACAAGATACATATTCTGATGAAAATACATTGGATTATGATACAACAAAAACATATTTGGAAAGTGATATAAACACAGATGTTTAAGGAGGTATAAAATGGCTGCTCCAAACTTACGTGCTATTAGGGATTGGGTAAATAATAAAGTAGACACGTTAAACAAAACACTTGGTAAAAATATAACTGATGTAAGCAATGAAGTTGATAATGTAAAAGATAGTTTAACATTAAAAGGCGGTCAAGTTTATTTGGACGAACAAGACGGTCAATATGGTTTTAACACAAGTCCAGAACGAGGTGCTGATACATTTACCCCTTTTAAATCTGGGGGAAGTTCTGGTGGTGGAGGTGGATTAAGTTCACCAATACAATATAAGATTAAAACAGATACTAGTAATGGTGGTAGTGAAACTAGAAATGTTAATTTACAATTTTATATCCCAACTGATTTGAATTATACTAAGTTTGTTGCAAATGGTACAATATCGTTGCAAAGATCAAGTAGTACAGGAAAATATATATCACTTAATGTTGGGTGTAATTTTGATAACGATGTAATTGGAAAAGTTTCAGCAGGTAGTAATGTAACAACACTCCAAACAAAAAAGATAGAAAATGTAGAAGTTGATTTAAGTGGAAAAGATTTGCAATATTTTTATATATATTGTAATAATGGAACTTCTGGTACATCTTATTCATTTACTTATAGTATAGACTTAACAATAGATTTATATTTTTAAGGTGATTATAATGGCTGATACATTAACAGACAAAGAACTTAAATCATTGATGGAACAACGTGGTTTAGAAAGTTTATCCGAACACTTGAAATTTGTTTCATTTGATGGTACAATAATAACTGGTGGAATGTCATATAAATATGGGGAAGATTTTTTCCTTGGTGATTATGTAACTGTACAGGATAAAACATTGGGGTTATCTGTTGACTTACAAATAATTAGTGTAAAGAAAACAATATCTGATGGTGTAGAATATTTTGATATAGGTTTTGGTTATGATAGATTAACAATACATAAAATGAAGGGAGAAAGAAATGGCTGAGCATTATGGATTCTTTGAAGCGATATGGGATGAACATGGTTTGAATCCTGTAACAGAAGCATATACTGGTTGGTGGGACACAGCATATCTCTGGAAAGACTTTATGAATTATTTTAAATTGTTCGTTGGAAATGGTGTATTTGCAAGTCCAGTAGACCAATTAAAAGTTGTTGCTGGTTCTGGAATGACTGTAATTGTAAGACCAGGTTGGGCATTTATCAATGGACATTGGTATCATAATGACGAGAACTTAGAATTAGAATTAACAGAAAATACAGGTAGTATAACAAGAACCGATTCCATTATGGTTCGTTTCAATGAATCCAGTAGGTCTATCAACACACTTGTTTTGGAAGGGGAAACAGAAGTACATCGTGGTGATACTATTTACGATTTAAAGATAGCAGAAATTAGTGCACCTCCTAGAGCTGTTGCTTTAACAAATGTTAATATAACCGATACAAGACCAAACGAGGAAGTATGTGGTTTTGTAAAAGGGTTGGTAGAAGTTGTAAATACAAAAGACTTATTTGAACAATTCCAAGCAATATTTGATGAGTGGTTTGATAGTATAAAGGACCAGTTAACTGGGGATTTGGCTGTAAGGTTACAATTAGAATTTACAGAGTTAAATACAAAGGTTGATAAATATTATAAAGATACAACAAAGGATATTGCTGATTATAAAAAAGAGTTAAGTGATTCATTTGATACCTACAAAGGTGAACTGCAAAAAGTAACAGATGAAGCAAAAGGATTAGTACAAAATTATGTTGATAAGGATTTTGTTATTCCATTAGACTCATATAGTTTTTCTGGTTCTGATAATACTGGTTATACATGCGAAGTTACAAATGAAAAAATAACAGAAGGAACGTTGGTAGATGTATATTGGACAAAGGAAGATATTCAGGAAGCAGTACGTTGTGTAATATATGTTGATAGTGAAGCTGGTAAAATTGTTTTTAGTGCTGGTAGAAAACCTAGTAAAGCATTGCATGCTGTAATAAGAGTGAGGGTAAAATAATGAGAGGTAGAACAAATACACATTTATATAGTGGTGTTGCTTTGAATGGTGTTTTGGAAAATTATGAAGTAGCGGCTGGTGAAAATATTGTAAATGGGGATTTTGTAAAGATAAATCCTGAGTATAAGGATAATTTAATTATTGAAAGTAATTTAGAGTGTACTAATTTTTATTCAGCTATGGTTGATGATTGTTGTTGTTTAGTTTGCTATGGGAATAGTGATGGAACAGATGTTATTTTATATAATGTTATTGATAAAGTTGAAATTTTAAAAAAAAGATGGGATGAAAATATAATTAAAGTTTTACAACTTTCTGATAAAAGTAAATTTTATTTTATATATCAATATCAAGTTCCATTATCATATACTAGTGGTAAATTTAAAGGTAAATTTGGGCTTACAATGGAAATGGTTGAAGTAAATAAAGTGGAATCTTATAATGTAGTTAGGGGTGGTATTTATAATCAAAATGTGGATGAAAGTGATGTTTCTTATACGATAGAATGTGATGGCAAAAGCTTAAGTTATAAAAAGTTTTCGAAGAATTTTTATTTATTTAATGGTGGGGATGTAATATTTGATCTTTTTTATTCTGAAGGGGATGATTCATCAAACAAAAATTATCATTTACTCGTTATAGTTTATGTGAATAAATTAGAAAATAAAGTTACAATAAAGTTTGCAAAAAATGATTCTAACGAAAAGGTATATACGGATTCAAGTTTTGGGAGGGATATAGATGAGATATTTGGGAGTTATAATTTTAAAAAATCTTCTTTTGCTTCATTTTATTATTATTATCCTTTATTCTCTTTTGATTCTGTTGTTAAAGATGCTGAAATTCATTGTTTCTTGGATTTTGTAGAAAAAAGTGGAAATGAGTATATTTTTACTAGAAGTAAACAAATAACGATGTATAGTTATTCTGGAAGTATTAACAATCCCTTGTTTTATAATGGGGAAGATGAGGTATTTTTTTATGCAAATGGGGAATATAAAAAAATAAATTTTGATGGGAATTTGACAACATTATCAATGACTAACCATTTCCTTTCTGGTAATGAAGAAGTAGAGAAATTTATAAATCTAGGGAATTACTTTTTGGTAATTGTAAAGAAAAGTATGCGTTATGATCTTAAGGTTGAAGTTGTATCAAATTCTGAAACGTCTTGTATAACTCTTGAATATGTAGATATAAGTGAAAGTATGTTAATTCAAGATGCGTATATTATAAAGTTTGGTGAATTTTATGGAATTTTCATGTTGCAAAAAAAATCAGGGGTAAGTGTAAATTATGTGAATTTGTACGAGTTTAAAGTAAATGGTGGAAATATTGGGTTTATTCCATTAGTTTCAAAAATATCAAAATCAAATAATTATTTAGTTAATGGAGTTGCTAATCAGGACGGAAAACCTGGTGATGTAATAGAAGTATATGTACCATATAAATCAAATTAAAGGAGGTGATAAAATGATTAGTCCAATATCCATTATAACTTGTGTTGTTGGTGTTATTGGTTGTGTAATTGGTGTATCAACATTTGTGTCAGCACAAGTGACAAAAGCAAAACAAGATGGAATACAAATTGCTAAATTAGACCAATGTGTAAATGGAATTGAAGAAATTAAAAAAACAATGAATGAAAGAAATCATGAAGTGGACTCCATTATTGATGAACATTCAAAGGCAATAACAAAATTGCAAACGGAGATGAAAACAGTGTTTAAAGAACTTAGTATTTTACAAGGTAAAAAAAGTGTTGACAATTAAAATGTTATATGTTATGATTATCGTATCAAATTAAATTGGAGGTTTCATATGGATTACGATAATGAAAAGGATTTGGAGTTAGCAAACAGGGTTTTACTTGAATTGTCCAAAAATCAAAAAGAAAATAATAAAAGTTTATTAAAAGTTTTAATCATAAATATTATTTGTTGTACTTTATTGGTAATGACTTTGGTTATTGGTTTCTTTGTTTATGAATCGCAGTTTGATATGGCTAATGTAGTTACAACTGAAACTGTAACACAAGAAGTTTCTGGGGAAGAATCTGATATAAATAATGTTGAAGGAAATCAATATAACGATAATGCAACACATAATGAATAATGGAGGTAGTGTATGCCTGCTAAACAAACTATTGTGAAAATAACTTCTGTTAAAACAAAAACAAAAAGAAAGTCCAGCGGAAAGAAAAGAGGAAATCCTAATAGGTGTCCTACATGTGGGAGGTTTATGTAGTGTCCAAACACATGGAGATAAAACATAAAGTACAAAGTATAAATAAAAAATCTACATTTAATGAGTTGTTAGAAGAGTCAATGCTGGATGATAAAGAAAAACAATTCATGACAATGTATTATGTAGAACGAAAAGATTTTGATTATATAGCCGATACACTTGGTTATTCCAGGGCAGGTATTTCAAAAATGCACAAACGAATATTAAAGAAGATAGAGTCATTACTGTGATTGTGGTGGCTCTATTTTTTTGAGTAATTTTTCAGTATATTTTCTTTAGTTTTCTATTAAACTTTTCTTAGATTTATTCCCAATTATATCATGTATAATAAAAATATAAAATGAATTGGAGGTTAAACGAATGTATAGCATTATTGTTATGGACACTTTTGTTGATGCTTTGGATAAAATTCCTTTAGAGAATTGGAATGAATTAAAAGATTCCATTTTACGTGTAAACAAATTAACATTAGAGGAAGTATCACATAGTACAACAAAGGAAAATATATTAAATAAAATTATTAAAAGGAGGAAACAAAAATGCCAGGCTATGGAAACAACTATGTAATGCCTTATCAAAATCCACAAACTATGAATCCTGTACAATTTCCTGTACAAACTGCAATGCAAACTTATCAGCAGCCAGTTCAACCACAATATAATTATGCAAGTGTACAGCAACCAGTAGTACAACCAGCTGTACAAGAAATAAGTGGTAGGTTTGTTCCAAGTGCTGAAAATATTGTTCCGAATGAAATACCTATGAATGGTGGGGTTGCATTATTCCCAAGAAATGATTTAACTGAAATATATGTAAAATCATGGAACAAAGAAGGAACAATAAAAACAGTTATATATAAACCTTCGGAAGATGAAAAACCGATGTCTGTTGAAGATAAAATAAAGAATGAAATTTCTGAAATGTTTACAAAACGTTTTGATGATATAACTTCTAAATTGGAAGAACTTAGTACAACAATTTCTGGATTTAATAAACCGTCTAACAATAGAAATAAAAAGGAAGGTGAGTAATAATGAATCCTATGCAATTATTACAAGCAATGTTTAATCCACCTGCTATGATTGACCAGTTTATGAGAAATCCCAAAATAGCTAACAATCCATTGGCACAAAATGTTTTGAATATGTATAGAAATGGTGATGTACAAGGTTTACAACAAATGGCTGAAAATATTAGCAAAGAAAAAGGAACAACGGTAGAACAAGTTAGTAATGATATAAAAAGACATTTTGGATTTATGTAGTACATAATAGAGGATTGTGCGCACATAAAAATATTTATCCTCTTTGTGTAAAATAAATAAAGGAGGAAACCAATATGTTTAACTCATGTAACATTCCGTACTCCTTGGCTGTAGCTCCTGTTTCTGGTAATGGTAATTCTGGAAATGGTAATGGCTGGGGGATGGACGGTGGCTGGTGGATTGTTATAATCCTTTTCGCTCTCATCTTTGGCTGGGGTAATGGTGGCTGGGGTGGAAACCAAGGTGGAAACGGTGCAACCAGTGCTGCTCTTACTCGTGGGGACCTTTGCATGGATATGAACTTCAATGACCTTGAAGGTGCTGTTCGTGGTGTACAGCAAGGTCTGTGTGATGGATTCTATGCAATGAACACAAGTCTTCTGAATGGATTCTCTGGTATTCAGAATATTCTTTGTCAGGGATTTGCGGAAGTTGCCGCTCAGGGTAATGCGAACACAAATGCAATTCAGCAGTCCTTAAATGCAATGAACATTTCTAATCTGCAAACTGCTAATGCACAGAATATTACGGCATTACAGAATGCAAATGCATTGCAAGCTGCAGTGAATGATTGTTGCTGCAAAACACAAGCTGGTCAGTTAGCTATTCAGAATCAGATGGTTGCTGATACTTGTGCAATCAATAACAATATGCAGAATCAGGTAAGAGATATTATTGACAACAATAATGCAAATACCAGAATGCTGTATGACTTCCTTGTACAAAGTAAGATTGATGCAAAGGATGAAACAATTGCTGACCTTCGTTCTAGATTGTCCGCATGTGGTGATGAAAAAACGGCTCAGTATATTGTGAACCAGGTTGACAACATGATTAACCCGAGGTCTGTACCTTGTTATCCTGGTCCTTCGCCGTGTGGCCTTGGTAACTGGTCTAATCAGGTTCTTGCAAACTATAACAATGGTTGTTGCGGTTGTGGTTGCAATGGTAATGGTTATCAATTCTGATGAATGACCAAAATTTCTGTAATTGGTTACAGATAACAGAATTTGTTTTACAGATTTTAACCTTAGCTTGGGCTTCAAGTGATTCAACCAATAATGAAATAATGCAGGAATTGCAAAAACAAAACAAAGAATATCTGGAAACAATTATAGAACAGAATAAGAAAATATTGGGGTATTTATCTAATAAAGATTAGGTTGTCTGTTTAATAAACAGTTTTACTCGTTACAAGGGCAGGCTGATTTTTATAATTGGTTTGTCCTTGTTTTATGAAAGGAGCTAATATGAAAGAGAAGATTGAAAAGAAATTTGAAGAGTTTGCTGAATCTATTATGCAAAAAGAAAACCCTACATTGGAAGAAGTTAACTTTTTGGTTTATCTGCTTAACAGAATTGAAATGAAAGAGAATCAGGAAAAATTAGATGAAGCAAAAAGAAAGTCCGATTTGGATAATAAAGAATGGAGAGCTAAAATGTTTGGTATGTTAGGGGAGGGATTTAACAATGGCTGAATTTGTTGCTAATGCGGTTCAAACAGTTTTACAAAATCAAAATGTTTTATTTACAGATACTCCTGTATGTGGTAATTGTTCCATACTGCACAGGGAAGGTAGTGGTATTATAACATTAAGAAACACAGGCAACCAATGCTTTGCAACATTTCTTGTAGATTATAGTGCAAATATTGCTTTGCCCGAAGGTGGTACTGGTCCTATTTCTTTAGCACTTTCTATTGATGGTGAATCATTACAATCTACAACTGGTATTGCAACTCCTGCAGCTGTGGGTGAATATTTCAATGTTTCCTCACAGGCATATATTAAAGTACCTAAGGGATGTTGTGTAACGGTTGCATTGGAAAACACTTCCACACAAAGTGTATTGGTTCAAAATGCAAACTTAACAGTTGTAAGAACAGCATAAGGAGGTGTTAAATATGCACGAAGAGAGTGTTGTTAAAATGAAACTGGAAGAGGAAACAAAGTTTGCAAAAGAAATCTGTGAAAAATTACAAGAGGTTATTAAATCTGAATTTGCAAATGGTACAGAACATGTTGATACAGAGGAAATGGGTGAAGTGATTGACATGTGGAAAGATGTTTGTGAAGGAAAAGAAAAAATAATTAAAGCTTGTTATTATAAGCAGATTATGGAAGCAATGGAAGAATCAGAATATGGGGAAGACTATGATGAAGATGGTCCTATGGAAAAAAGATATTATCGTGGACAACGTAGGGATAGTCGTGGAAGGTATACTTCCAAAAGATATTATGAATCCCCTATCATGATGAATGAACCTTACATGCATATGAGTGAGGATATGCGTGATATGGATTTGAATGAAGGACGTATGTATGCTCCATATAGTTCCAATAGTGGTAGGAGTTCTGGTTCAAGAAGCAACTCGAGTTCCAATAGCAATTCTCGTTATGGTTACTCTTATGATAAATACATGAATAATAGACGTAACTATAAAAAGGATGAACCTGAAGGAAATAGAAAACGTATGGAAGAGCTTGATGAATTTATGGAAGACTTAGAGGATATGGCAAGGAATGTTATATCTGATATGTCACCCACGGAAAAGCAGGCTTGGAAAGCAAAGCTTAACAAATTAGTGAATATGTAAGATAGGAGGTATGGGGAGTGGAATAATCCGCTCCCTTACTTATTATGACTGTTAATGTAAATGGTTATGAATGGAAAATAATCTATACGCATAATAAAAAAGACCTCAGCAGGAGTGATGGTTCCTTAACCCTTGGTGTAACAGACTTAAATGTTATGTCCATATTTCTGTATGATAAACTTGTTGGTGATCTCAAACGTAAAGTGTTAATCCATGAACTTGTTCATGCTTGGATATTTTCTTATGGTATTATTGTTCCATTAGAATGGGAAGAGTTCATGTGTAGCTTTATTGATTCCTATGGATTGGATATAATCAACACTGCTGATTATTTATTATGCTCAGGGTATTGTAACATAGCCCTGTAACCACGCTGGAAGCCCATACACAAACTTTTATTGACAACCCCACCATTTATATGTATAATGAAAACAACCCCGTAAATGGGGCAAATACACGGTTAAAATTTTTTAAAAAAGTTTAATTTGGGTATTGACATTCCATAGCGGTTGTGTTATAATACAAATAACATAACAAATATAACATTGGTTATAAAAACTGAAGGAGGTAATTGTTTAATAACAAAAACAGTAAAGTACAAAAATGTGATGTACAAAACAGTTAAATAACAAATAATTTACATCAATGTATATTTGAAACAAACAAGGAAACTTTATTGTTATGTTTTGTGCAGGATGTAATAATAAAGAATTTCCTTGTTTTATTTAGGGGTATCGCCAAGAGGTAAGGCACGGGACTTTGACTCCTGTATCGTTGGTTCAATTCCAACTACCCCCACTCCCATGTTTGCCGAGCATGGGTACATATCCTTTCTTTCGTTTTTGTCATAGTAAGGTGTGTATGTGGTGTAATTGGTAGCATATACCTTAATGGTTTAAAAGGTGCAGGTTCGATCCCTGTCATGCACATTGTAGTTTTAAAAAAATTTTTTTAATTAAAAAGGAGGACTAATATGTCAACAAGGGAAATGTTGGAAGGAAAAACAAAAACTGAATTGGAGGCATTGGCAAAAAGGTTTAATGTTCCGAGGTACAAGGGAAAAACAAAATTGTCAAAGGATGAACTGATAACTGGTTTGTTAAATGGTGTGGATGAAAATATCATAATTGGACATTTCACAGAGGAACCTATATCAGATGTAATTACAGCGGATGATTTTGTTGTCGAAAACCTTGTGGTTGAAAACACAGTGGATGTAACAGAGGAAAAGGTTGTAGAACAGAATCCTGTTGAAATTAAATTTATTGATCGTACAAAATACATCGAGGAAGCTGAACCTGGAACGTTAATGTGTTTTGTTGACAACAAAGGAAAACCGAGAACAGCAGCATTGGTAAATCGTAGTTCCAAGCGTAGGATGGTAAAGCTGGTGACAGAATTTAACTGGGAATTTGTTGTTCCTTATGAGAATGTTTTGTGGGTAAGAGTTGGGGAACGTTGGCCTAGGGTAATTCTGAATATTCTGAAAGGATACCATAAAAATGTCGAAGCAGAAAAAAAGTGATGAAAATGAACACATTAAACAAGTCATTGTGGAGTTGTATGACTACCAGGAAAAGGTAAAATACATTCAGAAACAATATGACGAAAAACGGAAAGAACTGCAGACAACGATTAGAAACTTTATGAATGCAAAAGGGTTTAATCAGTTAAACTTTATTGCAAAGTATGGTAGGTTTAAAGATGCAGAGACACCATTAAAGGTAATTGATGTACGACCGAAACGTATTGAATTTGATGTTTCAGCATTGGAAGAAAAAGTGGATAAAGAGTTGTTGAATGAATTTCTGGATAAAAAGTATGTAATCACAAATATGGATGGTTTAATCCGTTATTTAAAAAGTTGTGGTGTAAACCCCAAAAAGTTTAAATCATTTGTGAATGTTGAAAAAACAGTGAACAAACAGAAGCTTGATGAATTAAGTGAACTTGGGGAAATTACATTGGACGATTTAAAAGGCTGTTATACAGTAAAAGAAAGTGAAGGGTATTTAAAAATATCCGAAGTAAAGGAAACAGAGTAATGCAAATAAAAGAAGGAAATCCATATGTTTTCAAGTGTAGTGGAATGGACTTACAAAAAGTATTGTTGTATTATGGACACATTGAAAATAATCCTTCTAGTGAATTAAAAATTGTTTGTCCATTTCACAAAGATGTTAATCCGAGTATGATTGTGGATTTGCAGGATGGTAAGTTCTTTTGTTTTGGTTGTAATACATTTGGTGATGCTTATCAATTTGTACATTTAATGAATCCAAAATTAAATGACTTACAAACCTTACAAAAATATTTTAAAATTTTAAAATCAAATAAAGTAAGGAAGGTTAGTGAACATAATCATACAAGAATTAGAAAAAGGAGGTATGATAACAAAGAGTTATATAACATTGCATATGACTATTATTATGGTTTGTCAAAAGTGGACTGGATGAAGGATGAATCAGATGAAGTTACATTGTGTAGACAATATATGTTACAACGTGGTTTCACACCATACACATTAAATAAATGTCATGCAAAAGTAACATATAATAAATCATATGCAATTATATTTCCAATGTTAGACAATGGTATGTTTAAAGGTTGGGTATGTAGAACAACATTACCAGACATTGAAAAGAAACGTAAATATCTGTATAACGAAGGATTCAGTCGTGCCACAACATTGGTTGGTGATTATGAAAATCAGGACATTGTGTTTGTTGTGGAAGGTTATATGGATAGGTTAAAATTTATCCAGAATGGTGTAGAAAACGTTGTTGCTATATTAGGTTGGAAAATGTCATATGAACAAGAAATGAAATTAAAAAAATCTAATGTAAAAATAATCGTGAGTGCACTGGATAATGACACATGTGGTAAAAAAGGTACAAAATATTTGAGAACTATATTTAGAAAAGTTGTTCGGTTTTGTTATTTGAAAGGAATTAAAGACCCAGGCGAAATGTCTGAAGAACAATTTAAAATGATGCACAAAAAAACAATGAATAAAGTAAAACAACAAATGTAACAGCTTAATTGGTCAACACTTACGCAAAGCAAAGAGTATCACCCTAGAACTTACATTTGCAAAGGGAGTAAGGTTTCAGGAACAGAGGTGAGATGGTATGCGCGTCTATCGACAGTCGCTATAATACAGGAGTTGTTTTAAGAAAGGAAGAATTAAAATGGGATTATTGGACAAAATTAAACAGGATGCTCAGAGGTCTGGGCAAAACAAAGGGAAGTTTATTTTCTTCAAGGATGGAGATAAGAAAAGGGTAAGATTTTTAAGTGATATGGAAGATGGATTTGAGGTAACCTTCCATGATAATTTTGAAGCAAATATTAACGTACCGTGTCAGGAAATTTTTGGTAGGAATTGTATTTATTGTGAGGAAGATGGAATTAGAACACGTTCGCAATATGCATGGTCTGTATGGGATTATGAATCCAAGGAAGTTAAGATTCTGATGTACCCCATGAATAACTGTTCACCATTGGGAGCAATTGCAGCAATGTATGAAAATTATGGAACGTTGCTTGATCGTGATTTTGTTATTAGTGTAACTGGTAAACAGCAGAATAAAACATTCAGTGTTGTTCCAATGGATAAGAATAAATTTAGGAATGAAAAAGCAAAGCCGTATAGTAAATCAGCATTTTTGAAAATTCTGGATAAGGCATATCCTGATGAACATGCTGGACAGTACGGTAATGATGATGATGAAGATGTTCCGAAGACAAAGAGTAAGAAGGCAAAGGAAGAGAAAGAGGAACTTGATTATTCTGAAATGTCTGCAAGGGAATTGTATAACCTTTGTGAGGAACGTGATATAGAAGCAGAACCTAAGATGAAGCCGAAGTATTATATTGATCTGTTGGAAGAGTATGATGAGGAAAATTCTTCGGATGATTGGGATGGTGATGATGAGGAGGAAGAGCAGGATTATTCCGATAT
Organism: uncultured Bacilli bacterium; assembly: GCA_947632415.1. Lineage (GTDB taxonomy): Bacteria > Bacillota_I > Bacilli_A > RF39 > UBA660 > UBA3631. Next base: position 21,528 of record CANRPB010000002.1, on the reverse strand, counting down.
GACAGCAAAGGAATTATATAAGCTGTGTCAGGAAAGGGATATTGAGGCACTTCCGAAAAAGAATGAAAAGTATTATATTAACCTGCTGAAGGAAAATGATAAAGCCCATGATGATTGGGAAGAGGATGAAGACGAAGACTCTGATGATGATTGGGGTTAAATAAAATAGGGAAGGCTTTGTCCTTCCCTTAAAATTAAAAAGGAGAATAAAATGGAAAATTTTGAAAGAGGTTTAAAAATTGTAGTTTTTGGGTGTGATAACTCAGGTAAAACTACATTGTGTAATGATATAAAAAGATATTATAATCAGTTTGAAATTGCAAAGAGTATTGGTGCAAACAAAACAGCAAAAGAGTACATTGATTTTATGGAAACAAATTTAAACTCTAAACAGAATATCATATTTGATAGGTTTCCTTTAATAGAGGAATGTGTTTGTGGAACTGTTTTGCGTGGTAAAAATTTGTTTGAAGATGTTATGAATGGTTTTGAAGGGAGGAGTTTACTTTCACTGGTTGATTTATTTGTTTTTTGTTATCCTGGTTTGTTTTGTGTTACAAATTGGGGGGACAGGGAACAAATGGAAGGTGTAAAAGAAAATGTTTTAGGTTTGATAGATGGATATAATGTATTTGCATACTGGTTAAACGATAATGGTTTTAGGATTTGTGAATATAATTATAACAATGTTAGTGATGGAAATTATCCTGAACAAATTGTAAAATTATCAAAATTAAATAGAACGGAGGAAGCGTGATAATGAATATAACACATGCTGTATCAGAGGAAATTGATTGTGATGGTTTGATTGCAATATTTAATCGTCAGAAAGAGTTAATGGAAAAGTACCATGATATTGAAAAAAGAAGTGGATTATTACAAACGGAAGACTGTCCTGTTAATTTGGATGATAAAAGAGGTCAGGCAAGGATAAAGGATTTTTCATGGAGAATCATGGAAGAAGTTGGGGAAGCATTAGATGCTTATGAGGACGAAGCCCATTTTAAGGAAGAATTGATTGATGGTTTACATTTCCTCACGGAGTTAACTATTTTGTCTGGTTCGGGTCCTGATGATGTTGTGTGGGATGTTCCAATGGATAATAGTTTAATTCACACATTGTATGAACAATCAAGAACAACAAAGGAAGTATTTTGTTTGATTCCTGATTTGGTTATGGATTTAGGAATGATGTGTAATTGTTTAAAAAATAAACCATGGAAACAGACAAATATGGTTACAGATAAAAATGAATTTTATCATAAACTTAGATGTGTATGGGCTGATTATTTTGCAATACTCTCCACATGTTTTAGAGAGAATGAAATTGTTGATGTTTATTTAAAGAAATCCCAAGTCAATAAATTTAGGCAGAGGTCAAATTATTGAAAGTAAGAAAATATAAAAATTTTGACGAAATGTTTTTAAAACTTAATCAGGAAATACTTACTAATCCATATGAAATGTTGGATTATACAAATGGTATTCTTGGTTATATGGATAATATATTTATTGCTTGTAAAACATATGACTGTAATTTGGACTTGGGTAATTTTGGGTATAAGAAAAATAAGTGGAGTCATTTGTTAAGAAATTACATTGACTATGATGAACTTGTTAAATTCAGGGAACGGTTAAAAACTGCTTCAGGTTTATCATTAACTTATTATTTCAAACAAAAGAAAATAAACAATGGTTCGTGTTTGATAGCAATTGTGTTATCCAGAAAAGATAGAAAAAAGAAATGGATTAGATGTAATGTAATTTACAGGACAACAGAAACACAACGTAGAATGGCTGCTGATTTGGTTCTGATTCATAGTTTTATAAAAGAACTTCCTGAATGTTGTGAAATTGAACGTGTAACATTTTACATGGCACAAACATATACTTCTGCAATGGTTATAAATGGATTCTATGATTATTTCAAAGTTCCATTTGATACATTGGATTATACACACCCATGGATTAAATCATTGGTAGATGCGTATAATAGGAGTTTTGTTGATGGCGCAAGAATCACAACATATCAATCAATGGCTAGAATGCAGAGAATGAGGTTGGGTATGGAAACATATCCACCTTTACCTGCAAATACGTTAAGTATTGATGAGTATTTCAAGGATAGGAAAACGAAATGTTAGTAGAAAAATATAAAGACTTTGATGAAATGTTTTTGGAATTAAATCGTAAATTTTTATTACATCCTGAAATAATCCAAACAGTATTAGGTGATTCTGGTTATGTAGAAAATGTTGTGATTGGTTGTAAAACTCCAAAGTGTACATTGGACCTTGCTAATTTTGGTTATAAGAAATCAAAATGGGGACATTTGTTAAACACTTATATTGACTATGATGAATTACAAAATTTCTATAAAGGATTAGAAAAGGTATCAGGGTTATCTTATACATTTTATTTTAAACATAAAAAAAGAAATAATGGTTCGTGTTTAATTTCTATTGTATTAACAAGAAAACGTAGACATGATACATGGACTGGTATGAAAGTTTATTATCGTGTTACGGAAACACAAAGGCGTATGGCTGCAGATTTGGTTATGTTAAATCGGTTTGTGAATGAACTTCCAGATTGTTGTGAAATTGGCAATGTAATTTTCTTCATGGCTCAATGCTATTGTGGTGGTAAATTTATAAATGGATTCTTTGATTATTTTGGTGTTGATCGTAAAGAACTTAATTATGAGCACCAATGGATAAGACAATTAAATGCAGACTATACACGGTATTTTAAAACAAAATGTGAAATAAGTTCCTTTATGACATTGGCAACGATGCAAAGATTATATTTTGGTATTGACAAATATGAACCTGTTGATATACAATCATTATCAATAAAGGAACATTTTGAAAATCCAAAAAGGAGGAAAAGGTAAATTGAAAGTTTTAAAAGCTGGTTATGAAATTTTATCAAACATTTCTGATGGTGGTATTGATGAATTAAAACACATTGAAAAAATTGGTAGGGTTTGTTATAAATCCGAAGATAAAATTTCAGAGGATGGGGAAAGTGCAAAAAGGTTTGTTAAAATGTTAATTGACCGTGGACATGAAGCAATGATTGAACATAGTTCTTTGACGGTTAAATTTATTGTTGATCGTGGTGTATCACATGAGTTAGTAAGACATAGGATTGCTTCTTTTGCACAGGAAAGTACAAGGTATTGTAATTACAGTAATGATAAATTTGGTAATGAAATTTCAGTGATTGATGTTACAAATGGAATGAAGTTAGATGGTAAAATGTCCACTATGAGTTCTTATGATATTGCAAATGTTTTAAAAGAGTGGAATGAGGCAATGATGGATGCTGAACGTCACTATTTAAAAATGATTGAGCTGGGAGCAACCTCTCAAATTGCACGTTCTGTATTACCAAACAGTACAAAGACTGAAATTACAATTACAGCAAATTATCGTGAATGGAGAAATTTCTTTAAATTAAGAGTTGCAAAAACAGCCCATCCACAAATGAGGGAAGTAACAGTACCGTTGTTAAAAGAGTTAAAAAATAGAATTCCTGTTGTGTTTGATGATATTGAACTGGAGGAAAAGTAAAATGAGAATTTATATGAATTGGGAAGAAGCATATGAAGAGGTAAAAAGGGATCTTGCTGAAATGGGTATACTTGTAAAACCTAAAACAATGCAGGATAAAAAGATTGAAGGAAATGAAGATTATGAAACAAAGGAACTTCAGAATTATTGTTATACAATTTTGAATGCAAAGTCAAGTGATATAACTGGTGTAACACAACCATGGGCTGATGCAGAATTTGATGAAAGAATGTTTGACCCATTTAGAAATGGTACGGAATTTATAAATCCTGGGGAAGCATATAAACTTCGTGAGGATGTATGGAATGAGTATTTGCATGATGGTAAAATGGCATATACATATAACGAAAGAATTTGGTTTAACGACCAGATAAGTAAAATTGTAAATAGGTTAAGTGAGGACCATGATTCAAGGCAGTTGTGGTTGTCGATTTGGAATCCTGCAATTGACCCTGATAGACTTGGTGGTATTTCAAGAGTACCTTGTTCACTTGGGTATAATTTCCAGTATAGGGAAGGAAAATTAAATATGCATTATGTAATGCGGAGTTGTGATTTTAACACACACTTTACAAATGATGTATATTTGGCAATTAGACTTCTTGAATATGTTGCTGGTGCATGTAACATGAAAGTTGGTAATTTTACACATACAATGTTCTCGTTGCACGTTTATAAAAAAGATGTAAAAGATGTATTTTAATATTGCAAAATTTGTTTTTATGTGATATAATATGATTATGAAAACAAATTTAATAGGGCGGTTGAAAAGCTGCCCTTTGTTTGTTAAATGGAGGATGGTATGGATTTACATAGACATGATGAATATTCTACATTTGATGGTTTTGGAAAAGCAACAGAGTTAGCTAAATTGGCAAAGGAACTTGGACACACGGCATTAGGCATTTCTAATCATGGTAATACAAATGGACTGGTACAACATTATATGGCTTGTAAGGATGTTGGTATAAAACCAGTACTTGGGGTGGAAGGATATTTCCTACCTGTGTATAAAGAACAAAACAGGGGTTATCATTTATGTTTGTTTGCAAAGAACCATGTTGGTTATCATAACTTGAATGAATTACAATATGAAGGGGAAAAGATAAAATATTATAATCCAATATGGACATTTGAAATGTTGGAAAAATACCATGAAGGAATTATATGTACATCAGCTTGTATTGCTGGATATTTAGGACAATGTTTAAAAGATGATAAAATTAAACAAGCGGAAAAATTTGTAAAAAAGATGGTTGATATTTTTGGAGATGATTTTTATATTGAGGTACAACCATATAAAATATCTGAATTAGGTTTGCAACAAAAAGTAAATGTAATGGCAATAAATATTGGTAGAAAATTAAATGTGAAATGCATATTGACTTCCGATTCACACAGGGGTAGGAAGGAAGATTTTGATACATATTTGAAAATGCATGAAATATCCAAACATGACATTGAACATATTGCCGCAACGTATAAGGAACGTTATATGCCGTCAGATAAGGACTTGTATAATCGTTTTGTAAAAATGCATGGTGATGATTTTGTAAATGTAGAACGTGTTGGAAAACAAATGATAAATAACTTAAAAGAAATTGAAGATAAAGTTGATGATGATATATTTAAAGATTTACAACAGTTACTTCCAAAGTTCAGTGATGATTCTGATGCATTGATAAAAAAGAAAATAAAACAGGGATTGTCAAAACGTGGGAAGTGGACACATAAACATCCAGAAACAGGACTTGATTATATATCTCGTGTACAAGATGAATATAAAGTAATTAATTCATTAGGTTTCCATGATTATTTTTTGATCGTTGCGGACTATGTAAACTGGGCAAAGAAACAGGGAATCAATGTAGGTCCTGGGCGTGGTTCTGCTTGTAACTGTTTGATTGCATATGCGTTAGGAATCACGGAAGTTGATAGTCTGTTGTTTGGTTTGGATTTTAGACGATTCTTGCGTGAGGATAAAAAGAAAATGCCTGATATTGATATGGATTTTGAAACATCAAGGAGGCATGAAGTAATTGAGTATGTAATAAATAAATATAAAGGGAAAACGGCAAGGATTGCTAGTTATGGTTTGTATAAAGTTGATAATTTAATAAATGATTTGTCAAAGGTTTGTGGTTTGCCAACGGATAAAGAAGTTGACCCGAGTGAAGTTGCGGATAACAAAAAAGAAATTGCAAAAATAAAATCGTTGTGTAATGAGTATATTGATGAAGATGGAAATTTAAATGCAGAGGGATTGTTAAAGAACCGTGAATCCAGGATGTATAATTCACAATATGATAATATCATGACACATTTTACAAAGCTGTATAAGAAAATGCGTTTCATTGGTACACACGCTGCAGGTGTTGCCGTTACTGGTGGGGATATATTGGATTATACGGCGTTGCGTATTGATAAGTCGGGCGATATATATACCAATTACGATTTGAACGATATGGAAAATATACATGTAATTAAATTTGATATGCTGGGTCTTAATACAATGGAAGAACTTGGTGAATTAAGGGAAGAGACTGGTGTTAAAGTTAATTATGATGATATTGTAAAAGATGATAAAATATTAAGCAGGTTTGAAAATGGGGATACCATTGGAATATTCCAGTTTGATAAAAAAGCAGTACGTGATATTTTGGTAAAAATAAATTGTAGTTCCTTTGATGATATTGTGGCTGCTAATGCAATGAATAGGCCAGGCCCTTTGAAAATGAAAATGCCTGAAACATATGCAGAAAATAAATTTAATTTGGAAGAAGCAAAACAAAGTGTTTATTATAATTATACACAGGAATCATATGGGGCTGTTATATATCAGGAACAAATTCAACAGATATGTGTAAACATTGGTAATATGACATGGGGGGATGCTGATAAGGTAATGAAGATGATTGGTGGACAATCACAAAGTGAAGATGCAAAAGCTGAATTTGAACGGAACAAAAAGGAATTGAATGAAAAATTTGTAAAAGGTGCTTTAAAGAATGGTTTGTCAAAACAACAAGCACAGGAAGTATTTGATACTATGTTGGTATATTCATTTAATAAAGGACACGCTGTTGGTTATTCATTGATTGGTGTTGAAGAGTGTTATTATAAAGTGTATCACCCAACAAAATTCTGGTTCTGTAAAATTAAATATGCACCAAACGAAGATGATTATGATAAGTTTTGTAGTTTAGCTGTACAAGATAACTTGGTTGTATTCTTGCCGCATATAAATTATTCTGATATTAAAATGAAAATAAGAAAAGTGGATGGGGAAGAGTGTTTGCAACGTGGTTTGGCTGAATTAAAAGGTGTTGGTGAAAAAGCTGCAACGGAAATTGTTGCCGAAAGAATTGCCAATGGTATATTTACTTCTTTTGATAATTTTTATGATCGTTGTAAATCAAGAGTTGTGAATGAACGTGTAATAAGAATTATAAAAGAATATGGTGCAGCTGAATTTAATAAAAAGACTTTTATCAGTAGGGTAACAAAATATAACAGTGCACTGTTGGCAAGAACATTTAAATAGGTGGTGTATGAAAAGCTTGATTAAATTAGTTGTTGTAACATACAGATTAGAAAATAGCAGGATAGCAAAAGCAAAGTTTTATACATTTGAAGATGATGTAAAACATGAAAAATATTATAAGATAATAAATGAAACAGAAAATGTTGATAAAATTGTATCAAAAGATGAAGGAAATGATTATTATAAACAAATACTTCAACATGATAAAAATGCTTTTGTAAATAGGGTAGTGTAATGGAAGAGTTAAATGTTAAAAGAGTAAAAGATCATTACGAAATTGAATTAAATGGTGAGTTTTGTTGTAGTTGTGATTTAAATGAATTAACTGAAACATTGAATGAAATTAAAAAAGAAAAATTAAATGGTTTACAAATTTGATATTGTGTGGTATAATATGTTTGTAAATAAAAAAATGTAAAAACCTAGGAGGGTGACAAAATGGGTAAAATGGAAAACGAAGCAATAGTAAATTTTGTAAATGATGCGAGTGACGATGATAAAGCATTGATATTGTCACTTATGCCACATGATTTGATTCTTAATGAATTGAATGCACGTCTTGATGATTTTGCGGAAATGTATTTGAAGGTTTCTGAGATGTATCATTCAATGGGGAGGGATGTATAATGAGAATGTGGCATAAAGATTTAATTGATGTACTTCCAGATAAACAGTTATTAGCACAGTGGCGTGAATGTTGTGCAATTGCTGTAAACATTATGAAACATGGAACGCCTAATCATATCCTTGTAAATAAAGTAATGGATTATAATAAATCCCACTTTTATAACTATTGCTGTATGGTTGTAAATGAAATGTTTAATCGTGGTTTTAATATATCCGATGAATCAAGGAAAAAGATTTATGATTATGTTAATCCTGAGGAAATGCAGGTTGGTTCTGCAATAACACATGATGAGTTATTTGCTGGTTGGCACACGGAACGATATTTGTTACAGTGTTTTTATAATCTGCAGGAAAAATATGATTGTGATGGTATTACATTTAATGAATGGGTTAAGGTAAGAGATAAAGTACAGGATGTTATTGGGGAGGTAATTAAATAATGTTAGTAATGGAAAAAGTTAATTATGATGAGCTGGATTTGAATGCTGGTAGAAAGATGAAAAAGAAAAAAGGTGAAGTGTTACGTATCTTGGATAATTTTATTCAGTCAGATAATGATTGTGTAAAAGTTAAAGATACGGAGTGCCATTATGATAATGGTGATTCAATGGCAAGGTGTATTATGAACACTATAAAATTTCATGGATTTAATAATTCTGTTAGATGTTTTGTTTTGAATCATGAAGTATATTTAAAAAGAAAGTGGTGTGGTGAAAATGGCAAAGACGAACAAGGAAGCAATAATCCAATTGTGCAATCAGATAAATAAAAAGGAAGGAAAAGGTAGTATTTATACAATTGGTTCAGAAAATGCAAATTTAAAAATTAATCGTTGGAGTACTGGAATAGAAGACCTTGATGCAATCATTGGTGGTGGAATGCCTGAAGGTAGGGTAGTTGAAATATTTGGTCCTGAAAGTTCTGGTAAAACAACATTGTTATATCACTTATGTGGTTTGCATAGTTTGTGTTTGGATATTCCAATTGAAGGAACGTTTGATGCAGCAAGGGCAAAGGTATTTGGTAACAGACAAAAGCAAATGTTGATTTATCGTGCGAAGTATGGGGAGGATGCTTTCAATAAAACAATTAAATTTGCACATGAAGGTATTCCGTTAATTGGTATTGATAGTGTTCCAAGTATGGTTCCTAAGGAAGATGCGGAAAAGGTTTTGAAATCTGCTGAAAAGGATTCTATTGAAGAACAACGTATTGGTGGTACTGCACGATTGATGAACAAATACTTACCAACGATTGAGGAAATTATTGAGGTAACAGGGACAACGGTTATATTTATCAATCAGGTAAGGGATAAAATGAATGCAATGATGTTTGGTGAAAAAACTGATACTCCTGGTGGACGTAAATTAAAACATGCTTGTTCTTTACGTATTCAGGTTGCAAGGAAGTCATGGATTGAAATACCAAACAAAGATCCACATAATTCTGCAACCACTGAAAAGATTGGTTTAATAATGAAATGTAAAGTTGTTAAATCAAAAGTATGTAACCCGATGGGTGAATGTGAAATTCCTTTAATATTTGACCGTGGCTTTGTTTCCTTTGATGATGTTCCGAGTATAAGAAAAGAGATAATGAAACAACGTGCAGAACAATTTGGCAAACGTGTTCCAAAAGAATTTGAAATGGAGGATGAGGAAGAGTGATTGGTGCTGGTTATTTTGATTATAAAGATGAAGATGAACGGGATAATGTAAATCATCCTAAGCATTATGAAAACTGTTCATTAGAATGTATTGAAATGATGGAAGTTGTTTTTGGTTCTATGGCTGTTATAAATTTTTGTTTGTGTAATGCTTTTAAATATACTTGGAGATACAAAAGTAAAAATGGAATAGAGGATTTAAAAAAAGCAAAGTGGTATATTGATAAAGCTTTTGAATTAAATGAACTGGATTTTGATTTATCCTTGGAACAAGAGGAAATGTTGGAAAGGATGAAGGAGTACTGTGAAAAGAATATCAAAGACTGATTATTATTTAGGAATAGCATTTTCAGTATCACTTAGAAGTAGTTGTTTAAAACGTAAGTATGGATGTATCATTGTAAAGAATGATGAAATAATTGCAACAGGATTTAATGGTTCTCCAAGGGGGGGGATAAATTGTTGTGATTTGGGTCAATGTAAAAGATTGAATAAACCACATAACTCTGGTGACTATTCTGATTGTTGCTCCGTTCATGCTGAACAAAATGCAATGTTATCTGCTTCCAGAAAGGATATGATTGGTTCGGTTATGTATTTATCTGGATATGAGGACAGTGGTGATAAGGTAAATATGTATATTGATGTTGAACCTTGTCCGATATGTAAACGAATGTTAGCTAACTCTGGAATACAAAAAGTAATATCACATAAAGGTGTTGTATGGGAGGCTAATAATGGGAATAATAAATGATATTAAAAACGATGCTGTAAAGACTGGTTCTAAAGTACAATCATCTGAATCAGCAAAACTTGAAGGCATATTAAATAAAATGTTTTACTTAGATAAAAACATTGATGAAGAAACAAAATTTGTAAAACAAGTAATGACACGTGGTTCTGATACAACGGAAAGAATTGGACTTCATGCTTCTGCAATTATTGTATCGGATAAACAGTTTTGTGTAAGACAACAGGTTTTAAGTTTATTGTACAAACAATTACAAGGGGAACAATTGCCTGTAAGTTTAATGCGTATATTTGCAGAGGGTAATGCAATCCATGAAAAATGGCAGAGGTTATTTATCCGTGCTGGATATGCAAAAGCAAAAACATTGGACTATACACGGTTTGATGATGATTTCAAAATAAGCTATACCCCTGATGTTGTTTGTAAAATTCCTGAATTTTATGATGGTGCAATGGTGGTTGAAATTAAATCGGTAAATCCATTCCAGTTTAAGAAAATGGCTTCACACCCCTCAGGACACAAACAATTACAATGGTATATGTATTTGTGTCAAAAAGCAAAAGGGGTGTTAAATACAAAATCAAATGACTATAAAAAGGGATTTGTTTTATGTGATGATAAAGGGGCTCAGGAATTTAAAACATTTGTTTATGATTATGAGCCTGAAACGGTAGCTCCATTTATAGAACGTTGTGAATCAATCCAGTATTATTATAATGTATTTAAGGAAGAACATAAAATGGTTCCTCGACATAAGGAATGTGATTCATCAACTTGTAAAATGGCTGAGAAATGTCCAATGCGTGATGCTTGTTATAACATTGGTATGGGAAGGGTAAAAATATAAAGGAGAAAAATTTAAAATGGCAAAAATAAGCATTATTGAATTTATGGCTTTTAAAGGGTTCGATTATTTGTATGTAGATTTTTCACAAAGTAGACCTGGATTTATGTTTATTGATACAGAAGAAGATATTATTGTTAAGGTATACCAAGATGAACAATATGAATTTATTTATACAAATAAACAGATGAATGGTTTTCTTACATCTGGTGAACATGAAAATATTTATAATGTACAGGATTTTACAAAAAGGTATAATGCATTTATTGAAACGGTAAATAAAATGAAGGAAATATTTTGTGAGGAAATTTTATGAAGATAGAAACCAAGTTGGATATTGGTGATAAAATATATTTTGTGTATGGAGATCCAAAGAAACATATTGTTGTATTTTCTGGTATTATAAATAAAATAAATATATTTGAAGACAGTATCATGTATAATTTTAATCAAGTAAAAATGGAATTGGATAAGGATAAAATATTTGGAAGTAATGCAAAACTTTATGAATTTGGTTTCTTTTATGAAAAATATTTAAATAGTGAAAAAGCTCCAAGGTTTGGTTTTAGTTATCCTGTATTCAGTTCCAAACAAAAATGTATTGAATATTTAAGGAGGGTTAAGAAAAGTGTGTAAATATATTTATGCAAAACAAGGACATGTATTTATTCCAACGGAAACAGCTCCACCACATGTTTATGGTAAATATAAGGAAGGCTATTCCAGGTTTGAATGTTATAAAGGAATGTGCCCTGAAAAATGGGTTAAAGAAGGATGGGTAAAGGAAATAGAGGATATGGGGTTATGAAAAATAAAATTGTAATTGGTATAGATCAAAGTTATAAAGATACAGGGATATCTGTTTCCTATAATAACAAATTAAAAACAGCTTCCCATTTATGTTTAGAAAAATATAAATCCAATTCTGAAAAAAGGAAAGAACTTCAAAAACGTTTGTTTAATGTTTTTAGTACTGTCCATATTTTGTCCAAGGATAAGGATGCAGATGTTATTGTTATTATAGAAAGAATTCGTTTACGTTCCCAAGGATTTATTAACATTGACTATATAAAATCCATTGGTGCTTTAAATGCCTTGATTGTAGATACAGCTACAACCTTTGATTATCCTGTATATTCTGTTGACACACGTGCTTGGAAATCATCCATTGTTGGTAATTCAAAAGGATTAGACAACCCATATGGTATTGACTCTAAAAAATATCCAACAATATTATGGTGTATCAAGAATGGTTATAAATCCAAAATAAAAGAACCAGTTACATCAAAGAAAACAAAAGGGGTAATAGAAAAACATGGGGAACGTTATACTTATAATGATAACATTGCTGATAGTATCTGTATTTCCTTATATGGTTTTATTCCTGTTTCCAAACAATTATTAAAGGAGGAAAAATAGTGGTGGCTTTCCATGTTTGTTATAATTGTAAAAATAGAACAATAACTTGTCATATAGACTGTCCATTATATTTAGAGGAAGTAGAAAAAAACAACAAAAGGTTAAAAGAACAAAGGATAGATAACATGGTTAGTGATACCATGATAAAGAATAGAAACAAAAGGTTAAAAACACAACCCATTAATGGTAGTAACACCCATAAAAAGGTTAGGGTTAAAAAGGGATAGGATACCCACCAGACCCACCAGCAGCCCCAAATAGCCACTTGAAATCCATTGGTGGTATAAATATCCACAACAACCATAAAATCCCTATATGGGCAAAATACGGCCTTATGGAATGGGTTAAAAAAATATAAAAAATTTTTAATAAAATAGTTGACAACAATTTTACTTTGTGTTATAATCATAATATAATAAATATTATATATAATATATAAGATCTTATTTAAGAAAGGTAGGTATAATAAAATGGAGATATTTGGTTTAACATGTGTAATTATTTTTATGGTATTAACTGGTATTTGTGATTTATATGTGTTATTTGAAATACTAGACAAATTTGGTGGTAAAAAGGATGGAGAATAAAGAAGGTTTTAATTTTGATAAAATGCCTTATACCTATTGGACAGATATTATGATTGTAGAATGGTTACAAAGGTTTGTGATTGTACACAGCATTTTGTATTATGTGTTAGACACTTCCATTATAACAGATAAAGTATTTGACTCTGTTTGTAAACAACTGGTAAAATATCAAAAGCAAATGGATAAATTGGAACTGAAACAAACACAATACTATTACTGTATGTATGACTTTGATGGAAGTACAGGATTCCATTTGTACGACAGGTTAAAGGAAAAAGATAAGGTGTATTTAACAAAAATAGCAAATATCTTAATAGGAGGGTTGTAAAATGGTAAGTACAAGAAGAATAACTAAAAATGAACTTGTTAACCTGTTGGATAAAACGTTTGATAAATATGATATTATTGGAACTATTGTTAGTTCTGGTGATGGAAATAAAATAGAAAATCAGGTTATTATTCTGGATAAAAAATTGGGAGGTATTATTCCATGACTTTATTAAAATTTCTTGTTGCTTTTGATGGTTGTGTATTATTAGCAATGGTTATTTTACTTTTAATTATGTGGATAACGAGGTAAAATAAAATGGTGAAAATGAAAATAAATAAAAATAAAAATAGTCGGTGTGATGAATGTAACACGCTGTATAAAAATACTCCTGAAATGTATGACTTAATGTTATGTGGTGAAATATTTACATTGTGTAAAGACTGTGTGGATGTTTTATTTAATAAAACATTAAAGGCCAGTTGTATGTACAACGGTAAAATAAAACAAAAGGAAGACATGCAGAGGATAACAAATAACAGCAAATTAAAGGAGAAAGAAAATGTTGACAAAAATACAGATAAAAGACGGAAAAGAAATTGACTTGTTGAAATTAAAAAGTAATATAAATAATTTATTACAGTGTTTGGATAAATTAAATTTAAAATCAGAAGATCTGGAAGATTGTATCTCTGTTATAAACTGGTTGTTGGGAAGACATGTTTGTAAATGTGAAGCAAAGGATGCTGGTAAATCATTAGTAGATGGTTTAACTGATGGTGTTAAAAACAACAAAGATGCAAAAGAGATAATAGAAAGTTTTAATTATATTAAAAGAGTATTAGAGAATTATGGACGAAATTTAAATCCTGAATACAAATTATCTTATTATGCAAAAATTGGAATAGGTTTAAAGTTAATTGATTCTACTATTGATGAGGTAGAAAAAAGGGACGATGAAACGGCTTCATTAAGTGAAGTAGCTGAAAATATACATAATGCATTAGAAAATATTTTTGGGAGTTTATTTGATGCGTAGTTTTAAATTTTATCGTAAGAATGAAGCAGAAGTAATGAAATCACTTGGTTTAAAACCAACAAGGAATTCTGGTAGTGGTTGGATAGAAAAAGAGGATGGGCAAAGTGATTATATTATCTGTCAATTAAAAAGTACAGATGCACAAAGTATTAAGGTGAATCAAAAGGATATTAGGATATTAGAAAAAAATGCCAACGTTTCTCACAAATATCCTGTGTTTGCAATTCAGTTCTTAAATACTTGTGAAGTTTGGTTAATGGTAAAACCAGAAGATATTACCATGGTGTCCGAATATATACAAACTGGTATTACACAAAAACCTGATGTAATAGAACTTGAAGATGTAAAACAACAAAAACCAAAAATGGTAAAATCTTCAGAAAATGCAAGGAATAATTTTCATGAAGAAATAAATAAAAAATATAATAAGATAAGGAGTGCAAAATAATGAAAGTTAAAGTAAAAAGCTTTGTGAAGTACAAGGGACACAATGTAAAACAAAATGGAACGGTTCTTTTAACACTGTCTGCTATGTATGGTGAAATTGAAAACTCTATTAAAACATTGCAGATGTTAAACAATGATGTTAAAATTACAGCACGTATTGCAAAACAAAATGTTGAACTTGGTGTGTTTAGAATTAAAAACATTTTGTTTGATGGGGATGGGGAATCTGTATTAAAGTTTGAAACATTAACAGATTTTATTGAAATGGATAATATCAACAAGATCATAATTTCTGATGAGTTTAAAATTTTGATGGAAGCGGATGTTGAACTGGAAAATGGGGAGGACGAGTGATGGCAACGGATATTAAGTACGAGGAATTATCTGTTGCACAAATTAAAGATACACGGAGTTTGGTAATATCAAAATGTTCCAAGGGTGGTTATACACTGGCACAACGATTGACAGTTGATGAGGGTGGTAAAAAAACAAATTTGTATTTAAAAAATTCAATACAAATTGATGATGAAAACGGATTATGTAACCTTCGTGATGCTTTAAATTTGGCAATGGAAAAAATTTCCAAAAAAAATTAAAAAAGTTTCATTTGGGTGTTGACAAATAAAATTTATTTGGTATAATAATGTTATAAACACAACCGATAAATACATGCGGTGCTGCAGAACCAATTGCTTATCGGTTGTGTACCCCCTAAATGTAAAATGTTTAATAAACGAAAATGTAACAATCAGCCAAAATAAAAAAATATGAAAAGGAGAAAAAGAAATGGCAAAGAATTGGACAATGGCAGAAGCTGCAGAGGCAGTGATTAACAATGACAAGGTAGGTATTTGTGACCTGGGTAAGAGATTCCCTAATGTTGCGGTTGCACTGGCAAAGATGGGTAACAATGAGGGTGCTATGACAATTATTAATGCACTTCCTGAGTATGTAACGGCACGTAAGGTTGAGGCTGTACTGAAGGGTGATGTTGATACATCTGCTGAGGGTGATGATGATTCAGACGATGAGGAGGAGGATGCACCTAAGAAGGCAAAGAAGGCAACCAAGTCTGACGATGCAAAGAAGGAAGCTGCAAGGGAGAGAGCTAGAAAGAGGCGTGAGGCACGTAAGGCAACAGCAAAGAAGGCAGTAGATGCACTGGAGGAGGATGCGGATAATGAGGATTCTGAGGATGAGTCCGATGGTGATGATTATTCTTCCATGAACGCTGTTGAACTGTTTAAGCTGTGTAAGAAGCGTGGTATTAAGGCACAGCCGAAGATGAAGGCTGCTGAATATGTAAAGCTTCTTGAGGCTGCTGATGCAAAGGATGACACAGATGAGGACGAGAATGACGATTGGGAGGACGAGGAGGAGAAGCCCACAAAGGCACCTGCTAAGTCTGGTAAAAGAGGTAGACCGTCCAAAAAGGTTGAGAAGGCTGAAGCAGAGGATGCGGAAGAGGACGATGATGATGGGGAATGGGATATCTAATAACTTCATGAATATCCCATACTAAATGTCTGAATGGGATTGTTAGGAATATAAACTTAGCAATCCCATTTTAAATTAAAAGGAGGACAAAGATGTTAAATTTAACACTGGAACAAACAAAAGAAAAACACAAAGAATTGTGGACAATGATGAGTAATATTTTACAAACATATTCAAAAAGGGAATTGGAAAATAAGTTTTATGGTAGTACAAGGATGTTAAAAGAGTATTGTTTGGAATGTATGGGATATTATGATATAGTTCCTGAGTCTGGATGTTTTTTGTGTGAATACTCCAATGAACATGAACTGGAATATGAAATTAATGGTGCTTCAAGATGGTATGGAATGTGTCCTGCTGTTGGTAAATGTGAGGGTACTTTACATGGATGTTTAAATGGTTTGTATATAAAGTTCTGTTTGGATTTTGAACATGGTAATTATTTAATGGCAGCTTGTAAAGCATTAGATATAGCAAATTTGGAATTAAATGCTTTGGATGAGGGGGAAAATAATGACAACAAGTGAATTGTTAGAATTGGATTATCGTGAACCTGTAAATGTTGTTAAAATTGAAAAAGCATTAAGAAAAATTGAACCATTTAAAGATATTCCGTTATCGGAAAATATACCAATGTTAAAAATGGAAGTAGCAATTGCAAAATTAGAAAAGAAAACAGGGTTACGTGTAAATTATATAATGCCACTTCCTGTTGAAAAAAATCATTTGTATACTGCAAGGATAATGGATGGTAATTCCATGTTGGAAGTAAAAAAGATTTATGGTGTAAGTTTATATGAATTGTTTTCAAAATTATGTATTTACTTTTACACAAAATATATGAAAATGAAATAGGAGGGTTTCAATGAATGTAAAAATGTACACGGACGGAGCTTGCTCTGGAAACCCTGGTCCTGGTGGTTATGGTTGTTTAATTTGTATGGATGATGAAGTTAAAAAACTTTCTGGATTCTGTGACAAAACAACAAATAATCGAATGGAACTCATGGGTGTACTTATTGGTTTGGAGCATGTCAGAAAATTGGTTTTCCAAGATAAAGTAAAAATAAGAAATCTTGAAATCATTTCTGATAGTGCTTATGTTGTAAATGCAATTAATGACAATTGGGTTGCTAATTGGTCTGCAAATGGATTTATCAATGCAAGGGGTGAATCAATTAAAAACTCTGATATGTGGTTACCTTTACTTTCTGAAATTGGTAAACTTAAAAGTAGAAATGTTATTATAAAGTTTACAAAGGTAAAAGGACATAATGGAAATTATTTTAATGAAGAAGCAGACAAATTAGCAAGAACAGCAATAGAATCGGGGGAAATGTAATGACAACTTATTCAGAAATGATTTTTCAAAAAGAATTTTCTAATAAAGTTTCAAAACAAGCTTATTTGAATGCTTGTATCTGGTTGGCAAAAAATGTTTATGGTAAATCTGATTATGCAAAACGTGTAACTGTAAAAATAGAAAAGAAAGATGTTAAAAAAACAAAAATTCCAACATTTGTTGTTTCACTGTATGTTACAATAAATGAATCGGAAATAAAAAATGACTTTTGTCAAAAATGCCAACAGTTACACACATTGTTTTATTGTGTTGATAAAGTAAATTGTGAAGAATGTAAAATGTCTAGTTATAGGAAACAACTTAATAACTATGTTAAAAATCTCAAAGACTATTTTGAGGAGGTTTTTGAATCATGAAAATTGTTAATTACATTTTGGAAGGGTTAGAAAATTTTGGTAATACTATAAATGAACATTTTAATTTTTTTATAGATGCTTTATTTATATTTATGACATACTTCTGCATTGAATTTTCTGGTTTTCAAGATCATATGTTTATTGTTTGGACATGTGTTTATGTTGCATTAGAAATAGCAAAATCCTTTATAACGTATGTTAAACAAAAAAATGCAGAAGATGAAAAAGATAAATTTCCAATGATGAAAAAAAGATTTACTAAAAAGTATGGAACAGAAATAACTGTTAAAAAGAGTGAATTACAACAAGCAATGATATATTTAAGTATGATTGAAGACTATAGGGAAAGGAATTATGGAAAATATGACTAAATATGAAAGATTCATTTTGTGGTTTACTTATTTTTATATAATTCTGGATGCTTTAACTGGAATATTAAAATTTATAGAAATGAAACTTATGTAAGGTGGAACAAAATGGATGTTATTGATATAGTTATAAATTTTTTATTAGGATTTTTATGTTGTTGTTGTGTTGCAGTTGGAACAATGGTAATAGGTTTAATTGTAAATTTTTTAAAAGATTTGTGGAGAAAATAATAATGAATAAAATAATCAAAACGTTAATATTACTCATGGTATGTTTCATGTGTTTTAAAACAAATGTAAAAGCTGAAGAAATTACTCAAACTACACGAGTGCCGAAATCCTCAACCTACGCGCTTACTGGGGAAGAAAAGCTCCTCCTACAGCGCGTGGCGTTGGCAGAAGCAGGTGACGAGGGTATTGGGGTATGACGTTCGTAATGCAAGTAGTTTTGAATCGGGTTGAATCACCAAACTTCCCGAACACGGTAAAAGAAGTGATTGAGCAAAAAGGTCAATTTACAACCTACCAAAATGGGGAGTTCCAAAAAGCTCAAATTACAGAAAATAGTCAAAAGGCAATTGAACTGCTGGACGTCCTGGAAAACCGTGGGGCTTTATATTTCAATATGGTTTCCCAAAATAATACATGGTTAGATAATAACTTATCAATAATCTTTGTTTATAAAAATCATAAATTCTATTAACTGTTATTATCTTATTGTTTAATTTCTATTATTTACTATTGTTTATATTTCTTTGTTTGATTTCATTTCTTCGGATTTTCGGGGATTTGAAATCTTACAAAGAAATTAAATAACAGAAGATATTTATTACACGAGAATTAAATAACAGAAGTTATATAAAATCAAGAATTAAATAACAGAAGTTTTTATTCTAAAATTTGAGTTTAATAACAGCAGATTTTTTATTTTCTGCCAAATTTCAAAAATTCATTCATAACAGAAGTTATACTATAACAGAAGTAATTGTATTTATTGTGTATTTTAATCAAAGTTAAAATAACAGCAGATATCGTTATTTGCCCCATATAGCCACGATAACGGAATCAATGGTCAAATATACCATAATATAAATATCGTCCGTGTATGGGGCTTGTACGATGTCACACAGGCATGTTAAAAACTCTATATAATATGTACAAACTGCCTCACAAATATTTTTTTTGATTTTTTTTAAAAATCCTATTGACATTTGTCTTGTATTTGATATAATAAAATCACAAACAAACAAACACCGATTAAGGAGGAAAAAGTTATGACAAAAGCAAATGTTATCGAGGTATTAACAAACAACAACGCAAAGGTAAATGAGGAAACAAAACGTTATGAAATGTCAAGGAAGTCATTTGATAATTTGATTGAAAATGATTTTCCAGATGAACTCAAAATGGTAAAATCGAAAAAGGAAGAAAATTTATATTGTGTCTCGTCTCGTGATGGGAAAACACGATATGCGTTAATTGAAATTGTTAAAAAAACATCAACCAAGAAGGAAAAATCCACGGGGGGAAACGGTCATAAAGTCAAAGGTGATTCTTATATTATTAAATTCAAGAAATTTGATGATAAAAATGAAACCATCGTAGATAATATGACAACATGTGCGGAGGTTAAAAATTGGTTGAAAACCATTTCGAAGAAGCAGATGGAATATTTACGGATTTATGACGCACAGAAAAATGAATGCAGGAAGTCCGCATGGATTGAGAGGGAACGGGAGGCATAAAAACCTCCCTCCCATTAAAAAAATATGTTGACAAAATGAATTTATGGTATTATAATTTATATATAAACAAAAACCGAATCAGGAGGAAAACAAAATGGTAAAATTCAAAAGATTTACTTTAATGGGTATTATGGTGATGGACTTGTTCGCCCACAACATCGAGGTTGTAAATGGTACATGTGTAGATGAGTTTGGTAATGGTAAAATTGATACAACATCGGAATACAATTACATATCATATAAATATGTGGATTGTGAACCAGGCGATGAGATAAAAACGGTATTTATATATAATCCGTTAAATGACGAACCAGATGATATAATATTTCGTCAGGATTTTGTAAAATAGGAGGAAAAACAAATGTTGGAAAATTTCCAGGAATTAATCGAAAAGGTTAAAAATGCGGAAAATACGGAAAATGATTTTAATAAATCTTGGTTGATTAACAGGTTTCAGGATTGTTATAATCATATAAAATATCCAGAAGAATATGGTGTTTCAAAAACATCCTCAGTTGCAACATGTTATACAATAATTCAGATGTGTTATATGTTTAATGTAATCACAAACGGTGAATATGAAAAAATATATAATGACATTATGGGAGAAAAATAAAATAGGAGAACAATAAAATAATAAAAATATGTTTCACGTGAAACAAAAATATTATGTAACTATAAATCTTGATTCCTCGCATATCAAAATATTTTGTGGTTGACAAAAATAATGTTTCACGTGAAACTTTTATATATTATAAAAAAATAAAAAAATCGTGGGTAATGAAAAAATCTCATTCTACCCGACTCCTACTCCTCCTCCTGCTACAAAACTCTCTCTCTACAACTCCTCCTACTACATGATGTATAAATATGATAAAAAAATGGAAATCAGGGGCGATAAAAACCAATTAGCCGCTTTTTTCTTTTGTAATCTTGGCGTATAAAAATTATATAAATAAATATATAAATAAAATATATAAAATAACACTATGTAGATATATCCATAAATACATATATCAATACATACATGGATATATAAATATATGGGATAACACTATATATAATTCTGTGCTGTCAACGTCCCAGAAAAAATATCTTCTGTAATTATATATTAAGAATTTTTGGTTTTCCCAGTGTGTAGAAAAAAGAATTTTCCCAAAATTTTAAAATTCAAAAAATAGCAGTTTGAGCAAAATTAGCAGTTTAGCAGATTAGCAGGATTTTTTTGGTTTTCTTTTATCCCGTACGCGCACACGCACACGCGCAAAAAAAATAACGGGCGTTATTTAATTGGTGGAATGTTTCACGTGAAACACACACATACACACGTGTTATATAATATATGTTATTATATCATGTGTTATAATAATGCATGTTATGTAATATGTGTTATGGTTGGATGGGAAAAATAACATATGTATTTTTATTC
>CANRPB010000001.1 GCA_947632415.1 uncultured Bacilli bacterium | reverse complement strand
AGCATATCTTTCTTTCCCCAAAGATAGCGGAACTTATACCCGCCAGAATGTTCATTAAAATAGTAAACTGGCTTACCCAATTCTTTCATTGCTTTCCAGTCATACCTTAGACTCTATTTGTCATACTACTTAGGTTTATGCTTAACTATCTATATAGTGCCCAACCTGCATGGTAGCTTAAACTCATTACCGTCAAATATTGCATCCCTGATAAACTTGAAATAATCAAATATTATAGACCTGTAAGTCTTGAAGTCAATATCATAGACAGTACCCTATTCAATAGATGCTATATATGCTTTATAAAAGTCTATACTGTTATAATGCTTCGATGTCATTGCTATCTAGTTTTTAATGCTATATTCTATAAATCATCATGTGAGTTATTACTTTCATCACTAGGCATAGCAACCATAGTCTTAAGTTCATTAGCCATGATTAACTGAACTATAGTTGGTGTCATATACACTGGTAATGGGAACTCACAATCAGGGTTATAGCAATCACCTAAGTCCCTAGGATCTTCAAGTATGACATCCATGCTTATATACTCTAACTAATTGCTACCACCTTCAATATATACTTTATTATTCTTCACCCACGCAATATAGTCTTTACACGTAGCTTTACGGTATTTCTGCATACGGGCTTTAGTCAAACTACCTACTTGAATTATGTTACCAAACATGTCACGTACATTGATGATACCTGATCTGCGTTTGAAATTCATTAGTTTAGGTAGTGTTACATCACTTTCATAAGTAAAGTGACCTGGTACAGTCTCTTTACGTGTTAGCTATACTGGTTCTATCGTAGTTAGGAACTCCTCATCTATTAACTCATCCTTATCTATCTTCTACTTAATGAGCATTGCACGATAGTACAGTATCCATTTTTCAATCTATATACGACTTATATGCTCAGACTCTACCACGTTACTATTACGTAGTATCTGCAGTATATTGTCGATGTGTTCATTTAAACTCATAGTACTATAACGTTATAATAGCCCTAGAACGCATTTTAAGGCGTTTTAAGCCACTTTCTGTTCGCAGTAGTACAATTGTACCATTTGACTAATAGCGTTGCTTAAATCGCTTTATAATGAATTTTCCGAGCGTAGCGAGGTATTGCGAGCGAAGCGAGGAAAATTTATTATAAGCACCTCAGCGTAATATCTCTATCATACCCACTATAAATACAAAAAGCTCGCTAGTGAGCGAGCCGGTCAACCTTATTCAGCCTATTTAGTAAGTAACTACTTTAATTCAGCTATTTCAGCCTTAAGGGTAGATATTTCATCAGTATTAGTTGGTGTAGCATTTAGTTTATCAAGTATAAATCTACACCTATCCATCTCTTCATCACATTTAGTCATGGCTTCCTTACGCTGCCTATACACATCATACTAGTTCCTAACTACATTTATAATCTCCTATTTATCAGTAGATATAGTTAAACCTATAGTATTATCAGTTATGATAGACTTATTCTCTGGTATAGTGAACTTCTTTGTTTCACCATTGCACTATATAGTAACATCTACTACTTTACGTCTTTGATTCGGTATAGGGAACTAATTAGGCTGGATAGGTTCATCATAGACTGTACCAACCTAAGTAACAGTACCTTCATTATATTCAGTAGTCTTCTTGAAAGTACCGACTACTTCAATTATGTATACTTTATCTCCAGTATTTAACTAACTAAATAATAACATGTTCTAACGCGTTTAAGGGCCCCTAATGGGGCCCAATTATTATGCAGCAGCTGCAGGTATATGATTAACTACCTAGAATGTACCAGTAGTCTTATTAAAGTAAACTAAGTAACGATTACCTGTAGTAATGTTGGCATTAGTTTCTTTAGCACCTGCGCCGTTTAATAAAGCTCTGCCGCTGCTAGACGTAGTAGTCGTAGTAGTAGCATTAGCTTGGCTTACAGTCAACGTTGGGTCTATATTTACGGTGTAAGTACCTGTAGCAGTAGTAGGCGGAGTATTAACTACATTCAACAGGAATAGACCTTCACATGGCAGCTATTTGAACAATTTAGGGCATATACCATAAGTAACTGAAGTACCTGCAGTATCAGTAGTAACATATATAGTCTTTAGTACTGGTATACCAAAATTGTCTATAGTCTTAACTCTATTAAAAGGGTAAAACATACTTACCTCCTTCCTTAACCATTGCAACTACAACCGTCATTCAAACCGTAGCTGTACGGTGAACCATAGTAGTTTAAACCACCATTACAACCATACGGGTTGCAAGTAATATATGCAGGTATTGGTGTAGGTCTCAACTGATTAACTATATTAGTTGTTTGAGTCTGTGACAGTGCTGACATCTGATATGCTTGTTTTTCATCTCTAAGGGCATCAATCTTATTCTGCATCTCACGCATTTCAAGCTGACAGAACTTATCATTAATGATTTGAGTCTGTGCATCAATCTTAGCACCAAGTACATTGAACTTATTAGCGTTATCGCTCATCAAGGAGTTGAACCCACTGGTAATAGTGTTCTGCAGTGTATTAGTCTGGTTGCAGTTAGCTAATTGGTTCTCATAACCCATTTTAGTTATGTTGTTATTAACACTAGCAATAGACTCACGTACATCACAGCAACAGCTAGCTAATTGTGCAGCTAAGGATGCATCACCTGAAGTAATAGCATTCATTACCTGACTACCACTTAGTTTAACGTCACAAGCTAAAGTACTAACACCAGTATTGATAGTATTTAATGCAGTTTGTACTGAGTTAATATCACAATTCAGAGTATTAGCTAAGTTACCTATAGCATCTCTATTACCATTGATAGCTTGCAGTAGTAAGTTAGTATTAGCGTCATTGTTTAATTCAGTAGCAAGTTGCCCAGCATTACGGTTACCAAAACCATTACCACCAAAGCCACCCCAACAGAAGAAGATGAGGATAATCCATATCCACCACCAACCACCATTCATGCCACCATTGTTATTCATCATAGCTAGTAAAGCAGTCGGGTCCAAACCTTTATTAGCATTCTGCATTAAAGCAGCTAGACCAGCATCAAATCCACGGTCTTGAACTATAATTCTATCTTCTAACATAATTGATTTAGTTTATTATTGATTAATATCTCATGTAACGCATTGTTTTACTACGGTCATAGTCACTGAATGGTTCATACTCTCTTTCATACGGTGAGTAAGTTCTATAGCCACGCATGCCACGTCTACTACCTCTACGGTACAAACCAGTCTTTTCAAACTCGTCGTCATCATCTTCCTCGTAGCGTTTGTACTTCATAGCTTCTTCCTCGTAGCATTCCATTTCAGCTTCCCTAACCTTATCACACATGACGTATACGTAGTAATACCACATCTTACCTTCTGCTAAGTCTTTATCATTTAACCAGGCTTTAGCTAGTTCAACGAAATGCTTAGTACTTGCAGTATTAGCTATATTCATTATAACACGGTAATAGTCAGAGTAAACCATATTAAGTGCTACAAACCAATCATAACGGTTATACTTAGTACCTAGGCTTATACCGTATTGACTGGCTAATGCAGTAGTTTCCTCTAAAGACCAGTGTGGACCTCTAGTACCGTCTTCATTCTCCATCTTACTAACTGCTTTCCTAGCATGTTCCTCATTGAAGTGTGGTCCATGTTCAGCTTCGTAAGCCTTTATACGAAATATTCTATGCATACTTAATTATTGATTAATTAATTACTCATTACTTTATTCAGTTACTTCTACTATACGTGTATCAGTAACCTATATTAATTTGTTACTGTTATCTATATGATACTTTCTGATATTATCTTTCTTCCAATCAAAGTGCAAGAATCTCACGAAGCCGTTCTTATACTTTCTCCTATATTCTTTCTTCTCCTCAACAAACAGCACCTAACTATTCTTAAGGTCTAATACGGCTGATAAGATTGAATCTTTCCTTTCTACCATGATAGTAGTTAATGGGTTTAACTTTAACTCCGCTTTAAAGTCTATATCCTTAGTAATAACCTAAGTAATAGTATCCTTAACTTCAGTATTGATTACCTATACCTACGTAAGATTCTTGTCTTTAATCTTTAATTTCTTCTATACCTCATTGGCATACTCCAGTAAACTATCATTACTGTATTTTAATTCATCAACCTTTAACTACAGAGTACGATTACTATCCTTTAATCTGCTAGTTAAATCCTGGTAAGCTCTGTAATTGTTTGTTACTGTACCTAAATCTCTGTCTATTTGCTTTATATGCTACCGCTAATAAACACAAATGGCAGTCAAACCAAATATGAGAATGACTGCCAACTTGCTGAGATATTGTTTAATCTCTGTTAATAACATGTTATGACTGATAATTAAAACCTGTCTTCATCTGCAGGTTTATATTCTGGTAATTCGTACTGGATTGATAATGCATTAGTATCTAGTAAACTCTTAGTTTCATCGATATTTACTCCAGTATCTGCTAATACTTTACTGTAACCTACGATGATGTTACCAATCCAATTATTCTTTTCATCTGATAAACGCTTAATAATAACTGACTTAGAACCATCACGCATTATGTTTGATTTAACGATTGATTCAATATCAGCAGTTTCAACATCTTCAATCACCATTAAGTCTTCATTAGCTAACCTTGATGAGAACTATGGCATACTATCTAACTTCACATTAACGAAGTCATCTATTGCTGTAGCTACACCATATTTCTTTACCTCTAAAGTAGCTGTTAATAGTGTTGCTCTGTATAACGGGTGTGGTTGAATTATAAATACTCTATCAGCTTTTAAGGCATATAGCAATTCCCATAGTTCACCATATATGGATGCTATAATACCGAATTTCTTCATATCCTTTGCACGCTCTTCATTCTTCCATTTCTCTACTTTATAGTCAGTTAACTTATTCTTAGTATACTGATTATAAGTAAACCATAGAGCAGCAACGGAACCTAATGATGTTAATATCTCTGGTAAGTTCTCAATTATTGTTGATAACATATACTGTGAATACTGAGATATGATACTTAAACGTATTATAAGCCCTTAAGTTGTTATACGGTAGGTTAAGTCGATACCTGTTAATAGCTCTTTATTTAAACCAGTTTTATTAGCTAAATTGACACTATTACAGTACTTTAACCAACCTAAATAACTACACATTCTAAACTTATAATATTTAGTATCACATGTTTGTTTATTTAATTTATTAACTCTTTTGCAATACTATTTCTTTATATTCTTCCTTAATAGAGTATGCGTATGAAATATCCTATACCCAACAAAGTCTATACCTCTTATATCTACTTCAAATACCTAATAATTACCTTTAACGTATAGTTTTAAATCAACGTAGAGGCCATTTTTAAGCCATTCTAGCCACTTTCTCAATACAGCCTTAGTACTACTAAGCAAGACCATATCATCGGCGTATCTGAAGAAATATTTAGCCTTCTAGACCTCTTTCAAACCATGGTCTAGATAGGTTAGGTATAGGTTGGCAAAGAACTGTGATAAGTAATTACCTATAGGTACACCATCAGTAGAATCTATTATCTCATCAAGTAATGCCAATAGTTTTGAGTCTTTTAACTTACGTCTAATAACCTACTTAAGTATATCATGATTGATAGACGGATAGAATTGTTTTATATCTAACTTAAGGCAGTACCTAGTATTTACTTTATCTTTCAACGCTACTCTAATGTCATGTAAAGCCTTATGGATGCCCCTACCTTTGATGCAGCTATATGACTACTTAATCATTATAGGTACCCATATAGGCTCTAATATATTCATTATTGCATGATGTACTATTCTATCTGGATAAAAGGGTAACCGATAGATTACCCTTTCTTTAGGTTCATGTATAACAAACGTATTGTACTTTGAAGTTCGATAGGTACCATTGATTAAGTCCTGTTGCAACTTAAGTAGTAATTCATCCCTATTAGCTTCAAAACGCATTACATCCTAACGGAATCGTTTACCCTTCATTGCTTTATTAGCAGCTAACTATAAGTTAGCCATATCTACTACCTTTTCAAATAAGTGTCCGTATCTCTTCATAATCTGAGGTGACTAGGCGTCACCACGCCGTGCACTCCGTGCACTCTGAAATGCCTCAACGAGTCTTCGACAATTAAGCTACCAACACGTATATTGAGCGTATTTTATTTTTTACCTAGAGGTAAGGTCCCGTCCTACCATAATTATCATTTCATTGTACTGACATTAACATTGGAATTGTCTACCTCATTATTCGAATTAAGGCTGAACAAGCCCGCACCCCCCCCCCCAGCAGCCGAGCAACCGCCGATTTTTAGTAGTAGCTTGACTGAGCTTCTTGCTGCTAAGTCCAGAACGGCAACCTGTTTGTTAAACATTTGTTAAATTATAGTCTCATCATCATTCATAGTGTAGCTATCACTATGAGTTCCCATGTCATCATACTCTTCATCAGACATACCAAAACCGTAGTACATATCGTAGTTAGGCTGTGATGCGTATGCCATCGCTTTAGCAGCAGCTGCTTTTGTATCTGTAGGCTCACCATAGAACGTTAATCGAGTACCGACATTACCATAGGAATGGTCCACCCAAAGACCCGAATTAAGGCTGAACAAGCCCGCATCCGCCCCATGAGCCGAGCTACAGCCGATTAGTAGAGTATAAGCATTACTGTTAGTATGATTAGTTTGCCAATGGTAATCACAGTAGTATTTAATACTATCACCAATGCACTCTTTACAGAATAAGTCACCAAAGTTTGTACCAACTAACTCTTTCAGGTAACCATTTTTAGCACAGTCTGTGAAAGGTTGTTTTATGTACTTCTTTTTAGCGTCTTCACTGAAATTATTAGTAGTAATAGTAGTATTAAACTGAGTGTAGTCTTTGCAGACATAAACGCAATTTCCACCATTTTCAGTACCTGATAATACTACGTCTATAAGATTCTTCCATATATGACCAAATGGGTTCTCTATACCACGGTAACGAGGTACCTTGAAGGTTCTGCTAGTATAGTATTGTGCATCTGTATATTCTACTATACCAGTACTGTTAGCTAAATCATCAGTAGTACCAGTTAATACAAATGAGTACGTATTACTCTCAACAGTACCGATATTAGTTACACCTTCACCTAAACCACCTTGATGATAGCCTTCAGGAGTTAAGTCTTTATTGAATGCCTTCTAACTGTTAGTAGTAGCATATTCAACTACAAATAACCAAGTTAAATCAACATGTGCATCATAAGTATATATATTCCAGTTATTCGTTCTAGATTGTCTAGCTTCAGTTTGAAATGTACCCCTAGACTTAGAAACAGTAGGCACACCACCTGGTCTAGAATATAACTTCTTATTGGTTGTTTCACTGGTTAACTCAGTAGCTTCATATGCTGATATATACTTCCTTTCAACATGATGATAACCAGGTAGGTTGTACAGACTTAAACGTATCTCAATATCATTCTCTGCTGTTTGTAGGAATAACCTATAGTGATCAGGTATCTCTACAAAGTAGTTTTCATCACCAGTTAATCCACCTACTTCCTCACCACCTTCATATTTAGACCAGTCTTCAGGATCTAAGTACTTAATGTTATTAGTGTTACTGCTACCGTCAATGATACAACCCCTCATCCTAGATTGAACTGGTAACTCTTTATGCATATTTAGGTTACCTGTACGTATACCATCTGGAGAACTATTAGTAGCAAAGTTAAACTTAACACCGTACCATAATTCGTCAGCATTAGTATTTACTTTCTCTAACTCCTTATCTAGTTTCTCTGCAGCACCTATTACACTGACTGAATCTTTGATGTAAGTGTATTCAGACAGGTCTGGTAAAGTATAATCTTCTTGTAAACCTACAGCTGATTTAGTCTTCTAATCATGTTCCTTCAATTCAGCAATATCTGCATCATTCTTTGTTTTATATTCAGTTGCTTTTTCTTTGAAGTTATTCAAGTTAGTTTCTATAACATTATCAGCCTTTTTACGCTCTTCAGTTTCAGTAGCTAACTAGTTAGGTAATGTAGTATGTAATGCCGTATAATCTGCAGCAGTCATTACACCCGCTTGAGTTGCTGATGCAGCTGCTATCTCTAATTCAGTCTATTCATCTTGTAGGTATACACCATCTTCACCTTTAGTGTAGTGACTACTGATGATAGTAACTTTATCAGTATCAGTCTAATCGAGTTGAACTTGAGTAACTAACGGTGAAGGTATAGTAGCCGCAGTAGCTAACTGTTTGTACTGTTCAGCAGTCATTACACCAGCGTGTGTTTCACTAGCTGCAGGTAATTCAGCATTATGTTCGGCATACTCAAATATACCTGTTTCTTCATTCTTAACACCTTGCTGATACTTTAACTATGCTTTTTCAGTATCAGTAACAAATGCGTCAGTTATTTCTTTAACTAGTTTATCAACTGAATTAACTGTAGTCTCAACGTCTTTACCACGTTTGCCATCAAATGCAGTACCAGTTACTTCACCAAGTATTAACGCATTATTATCTATATGTACGTATTGACTACCTGACCATCTAAACTGGTAAGGTATATTCTTATACTTAGCATCACCAGCTTGTTCTTCATCTAACCAGGGATCATTTTCACCAGTTATGTTTACGTATATCTTGCCTGTTTCACCTGGGTTTATTTCTATAGTATGGTCAGCATCTTCGTATACTTTGATATTACTTAACTTACCTGTTTCATCTACATGATACGTAGCGTATACTTCAACAACATCATCAGTCCAACTAGGTAACTATTCATCAGGTACCTTACCTTCATCATTTAATGAAGCTATACCACCTGGTTGAGCTTTAGTACCTTTAAATTCCTATAGGTCTTCATCAACACCTTCTATCTACTCTATTAGACCATTTAATGCCGTATCACCAGACTCAAGCATATCTAATATAGTACTACCAGTAAAGTATACATTACTATCTTCAGGTATTATTATGGTACCGTCTTCATTACGTTCAAAGCCTAGTAAGTCAACTAGTTTATAAATATCTCCAAACTAGTTAG
Organism: uncultured Bacilli bacterium; assembly: GCA_947632415.1. Taxonomy (GTDB): domain Bacteria; phylum Bacillota_I; class Bacilli_A; order RF39; family UBA660; genus UBA3631. Next base: position 89,577 of record CANRPB010000001.1, on the reverse strand, counting down.
CGTTGGCTTTAGTATTTAATGGCAACCAAACACCACCACTGTAAGACTTTATAACATTACCATACAGATCTTCAGTTAGGTCTATCCAGTAATCAGTTTCCTTTGGTGATGGAGCTGTCTTAGCTGCTTTAAAGCTTATTTTCTCATTTGTAATCATAATTCCTAATTCTGCTGTTTTAACTCATTAACTGTACTTTCTAACTGTGTTAACTTACTAGACAGGTCTGTTATTGTCTTAGCTTGTTCCTCTATCTTTTTAGTTAGCTTATCAACCTCACCATTTAAAACACGTTTAGTTATAATCTCATTAAGACTGTCTATAGTAGCACCAGATCCATCTCCATTATGCTAGTAGTATACTCCATTGATAGTTTGTACTAGGTTACTAAATACTGTATCAGTAGAATTAGATGCAAACATCTAATTACGTATACCATAGATACTACCATCTTCTGAAGCAAAGTAACCAATATCACCATTATCACTAGTTACTTCAACATAAGCTGAATTATCATCATAACCCATTTTTGCTATACCACTAGATAACACACTACCTTTAGCTGATATAATCTCTTCCTTTAAGGTTGTATCAGCATTTTTAATTATATCTAATAGGCTAGTACCATTATTAAAGTAATTGTTATTAGATATATCAGGTATAGTTATAGTATCTTCAGTTTTGGGATCCCACGTAAATCCTAGCGATGTACTCAATTCATTTAAATGAGTAAACTAGTCTTTATCTACAGTATAATTTAATGGTATCCACTTATTCTTTGCAGGATCATAAGTATTGATAACATTACCATACTTATCTGCACTTAAATTAATCCAATAAGTAAATTCTTTCGGATTTGGTGCATATTTAGATGCCCGAAAGCTAGGATTTTCGTATTCTACCATATTATTTTATTGTTATAGTAATTTCTTCATTATTGTTAACTGCTTCAAGCAGTTTATCATATAGTGACTTAAATGTAGCAATACTATTAGTTACTTTACCTACTACATTATTAACACCTACTAATAAGCAACCATCAGTGTCATTAGCAGTATTACCTATATGTATCAATATACCTTCATACCCAGGTACATTTAGTAACCTGGGTAATTTACCTTTACAGAAGGCATATTGTTTATATTTACTGAATTTAGGTGATACTACATCTAATGTTACTTTATATGTGCCAGTAGGTATTGCAGTCTTACCGTGTACTTTAATCTTCTATATATCAGCTAAAGGCATATCTGCTGATAAACCCCTATCAGTATCTTCAAGTACATCACAGAACTTAATACCATTTAGGTATAATCTACCTATGGTATAAGTATCCCTTTTAGCTATTCTATCTACTGTTATTTGCATAGTTTATTATCATATAGTATACTACCCAATAAATCTGCCGCTAGATTCATACTAAAATCTTTATTAGTATCATCTAACTTTCTATTAATCTCTAGTAGCAATAAGTATATCTATTCTAATAATTCCCTGTCTGTCATTATGAGTCTGACCATCTAATATTTAACCTTACTTCCATCTTCGTAGTGGTATCATCGAAGTTATTATAAAGCTACACATAGCAAGTAGCAGTTTCATTGTACATACCACGGTAACGACAAGCAACAACAAGTTCATCACCAGTAGTTGGTTGTATGATGAATGCTTCAGTATCAAAATCATCACCAGGTAATATATTTATTACGGTATATTTACCATCGCTAGTATCGTCTTCGAATATGAAACACAAGAGATTTAACGCATCATCTAACCCAGCTGGTATACCTGTTACTTCAGCATCGATAAGAGTATCTGACCAGTTAATTATTCCTATGTCTCTAGATATTGAATCATTTGTACCTTCAAACTCATACATGTCGTCATAGCCAGAATTATTCATCGCTTGACCAGTTACCTTCAGAGGTATTAAGTTACCGCCTGAATTAGTTTTAGGCGTTAACACGAATGATAACCAATACCTACCTAGATTATCAGCCCCCCCTGTAGCGTTTACTACCATATTTAACAGTTAAATTAACACTGTGTTGTTTTATTGCACTTGAAGTGTCTACAATACCAACGCCTATAATACCAGATACAGTGTTATTATAAGCATACTATACCTTAATACGTTTACTCGAGGAACCTTGTTTTATTTCAGTACCAGTCTGTTGATTAATAGTCAAACCAGCTATCTATGAGTGTATTGGATCTGTCTCACCAAATACTAACTGGATTAATGGATATTCATGTGATAGTGCCAAATCTTTTCTGTCTAACTCTACAACCATGATAATTGGTACATTGATGCCAGACCTTATAAGATTCTCAGTACCATCAGAGGTTATCATTGTTGGTTGTACTGAACCAATATACTCGTTTGTAGTCCAACAAGTTACTTTGGCAATATATGTATCGTCATATTCATCACTAATCTAGACTTTTAAGTCATATTTGGCTTTATTATCAGGCCATATCATCTACTTATTTAGCCATACTTCTTTCAACGACTTACCGTTTAAAGCCCCTGACTAGAGGCTTTTATCACCTAACTGTATCATGACATAACTAGATATAATACACCAGCGTCCTATGTATCTGGTAATGTATCAACTACTTCAATTGATTTAAACTATGTAGGACTTAAAGTCTTAACTGCACCGATAGTTTCAGCACGAACGGTTACTGCAGCCGATCCATCATAAGTTGCAACAGTAGCACTACCGTTTTGGAAGGCTAAACTATTTGCAATACTATTAGCTTTTGCTACAGTAGCCGTACTTAACTCTGATTTAGATACGAAATAACTACCTAAATTAGCACTAGGTGATTCACTAGCAGAACTATCAGATTTCTTAGTCCAAGTTAGAGTACCATTAGAGAATGAAGGTTCATATATATCTCCCTTAGGTCCCTATGATCCCGCTGGTCCCGCAGGTCCTTGTGGGCCTGTTGCTCCATCCTTACCGTTAACACCGTCTTCACCAGCTGGTCCTGCTGGTCCTGCTGGTCCTGGTTCACCTTGATCCCCTCTAGGACCAGTATCACCTTTCTCACCTTTAACACCTTGTGGACCCTATGCACCTGCAACCCCTTTAGGTATACTAAAGGTAAAGGTACCAGTAGTACCTGATTTACTAAATGATACTGAAGGTGCTACACTTGATTCAACCTGTGTAGCTGTAGCACTCAAAGTGGTTAATGAACCATCACCCATTACGAATTGAGTAGATGTACCATCTTTAGTAACAAATTTAGTAGCGTGTATCGCACCAGTTTCAGTTATTGATGCTTGAATAGATCCTTCACCTGACGTATCAGTTAAAGCTGTACCATGCCAAAAGTTAAAGCTCTTGTTGGTACTTCCTATTAGTTGTTTAGAACCGTCCCAGGTACCTATAACCCATCTAACACCAGTGTTATCCTAAGTAGTTATAAATGCTTGAGATACTTCTCCATTATCTGTAGCACGTTTAAGTATGATTCCACTGTTGTTAGTACCATATTCTACTTTTAACGGACCAGTCATACTATCACCTGACTTCTTCACATAGCGAGTATCACCTGAATCTACGAAGAGTACTTCTCTCCAAGAGCCCCAGTTACCATCGTTCGAATCCGAATTTGTAGGATGATCGCGCAATGATCTATAATACATACCACCGGTTACGCTACTACTAGACCAACCTAAGAACAACTAACTACTACCCATACCTTTTGTATCAAGCACATTACCGAATGACGATGGAAAACCGTCGTGATCGCTAGTTGTTTTATATACTCGGCGAACTGTAAAACCTGCATCAACATGAGTAGTACCTGTTTCAGCTGCTTTGTGTGCACGTACGCTCAGTTTATCTCCAGTAGTCGCATTACTTACCTTAGCATTCCACGTTGTATTAGTATCGTCTTCATACAGTACCTTCTTGCCCTTGTAGGTAAACCTTGATTCAGCTACTATTAGACTATTAGCTGATGAGTACGCTGTAGTACCCCAACCAATGAAACCGTATGGCTTGAGTTCACTATTACTTAAACTAGTACCAAAACCTATTTCAAACTTTAAATCTGAACTATTTGTTGTATCATATAGTTTTAAACCATATTCACGATTCGCCTAATCAGCACCACCCATAATGATACTAGACTTATCAAAGAATTGAGACTAAGTGAAGGTTTTAACACCACTAATAGTCTATGCAGTATCTACTGTTACGAACTAAGTTTCTTTACTAAACGTTAACGTTTTACCACTAAGTGTAGCTTTAGTTATAGCATTACCTGAACCATTAGTTGCTATCTCTATAGGGTTAGCCTTAACCTCATTTAAAGTAGTAGTTAACTGTGAAATCTACGTGTCATGCGTAGTTAAGTGTTTATCGTGTTCACTATCTGCTGAAGTACGTTCGTTCTTCTCTGCATCTAGTTTACCCTATAAATCTGTATCCGATTGTTTACGTTCAGTAGTCTCTTTCTCTAATGCTTTTGTCTGCTTATCATCTAAGTCCGTAATTGCACTATTAAGTTTTGATTCCTCTGCTTTGGCACGTTGTGTTTCAGCTGTAATCTAGTCTGGCAAAGTAACATCTAACTTAGTCTTGTCTGCAGAAGTCATCACACCTGCAGTAGTTAATGTAGCTGCATTTATAGTAGTAGTCTTAGTAGTAGGACTAGTGTAACTACCATCTGCAGTCTAATTAATTGATTTATAATTAACTGTTACTATACTAGCTTGATGAGTAGGTGCATCTAACTAAGTTACTATATTAGTAGGTAGAGTATCTAGCTTATTACCTGCGTTAACTAAGTCACCAAACTCTTCATCTAAATGGTCTAATACAGCTTTATCGTAGCTAGACATCGCACCAGCATGAGTATTAGTAGCTGCTGGTATATCTACTGCAGCAGGATGTTCATCTGAACTATAGTCCTTACCTGCTTTAGTTACATATTTGTAGTTTAGCTTAATTAACTCTTCAGTAGTAACAGTGTCAACTAAACTGGTTGTAATTTGCCCAGGAAGGCTATTTACAGCCCCTTCTAGGGACTTTCCCTGGTCACCTGGATATGCAGTACTAGATGTCTCTCCTAAGGCCAGAGAAGGGCTTATTTCAACGTATGTGTTACCTGTCCATCTATAGGTTAAATTAGTAGCTACATCTACGTAGATTATACCTGATTCACCTTGGTCAGGGAAGCTCTCACGTGAAGTATATTCTACTACTTCATCAATATAACTAGGTAATTGACTAGTAGGTATCTTACCGGTAGAATCTAGTTGAGCTAACCCATCAGGTTTACCTTTCTATGAAGTAAATGCATCTAGCTACTTCTATATGTTATCATCAAAGTTCTTACGGTTAGTCTACTCAGTCTTCAATGTAGCATCTAAGGATTCAGTCTTACTAGTAAACTTCTCATCTAACTCATTAGTCTTGTTAGTGAACTTAGTATTAATATCCTTATCTGCTGCAGTTCTATCAGTTATTTCTTGATTGATAGCAGCTTTTAATTCAGCATCACCATGTTCACGAGCTTCTTGTTCATCAGCTAATTTACCGTCTAACCTAGCTACTTCTTTAGTACGAGTTTCAACTTCTTCAGCTAATGCAGCTTTAGTCTCATTGATACTCTTACGTAACTTATTACACCTTTTATCTAACCTTTCTACTTCAGCTGGGAAAGTAACATCTAATGTATACTTATCCTGCTTACTCATTAAACCTGCTTGTGATTGCGTAGCTTCAGCTATACTAATACTTATTTTGATGTGATTACCTGTTTTAGTAGTAGCCCATGTAACACATGGTGTAGCTACTTGCTCGAAAGTAATATCTTCAGTATTTAGGTCGTATATTGAAGTATCTTCACCTGCCTTGAAGGTCAAGTTAGTTAAAGCTAAAGTAGTTATATCACTGTATTGACCATTATCAGTCAATACAGCTTTACCATTGCCTTTAGTCTTTAAAGGCAATGATTCTTTAGTAGTTCGTTTAACACCAGAACTAGTTACATCTAGTATATCAAAATATACTTTAGATATTTTATCAGTACCTTCTTCTAAAACATAGTCTGGTGATTCTAAGTGTATAGTGCCATCTGATAACGATAATTCAGTTACTAGCTTTAAACCAGTATTATCACTATTTGGGATGAATATTACTTTACCGTCTTTTATTGTCTATAGTAACTCTTCATAGTTAGGTTTAGCTGGATTAAAGGTATACAATGATACATCCTTGAAAGCTGATATTCGTATCTTGCCATTCTTATCCTTATCCTAGAACGGAATCATTTCGTCACCAGTAAACGATACACGTTCATCTGCTTGACTTATCTTTAAACCTTTTATCTTAGCGATTATCATACGTAATATATTTATTATTTCCTTGCATTTCTAATAAGATGATTCCGTCATCTTCGTATACCCAAGGATCTGACTTAGCTGTTAATAGAGCAAACACATACGGATCATCAAGACTCTTGAGTTTACCGTTACAACACTCAACACAGTATGGTTTAAGCTTCAATGGTACGTCACTATATAGTTGAGTTTTAGCTCTATCTATCATAGTATATAACATGCTTATATCACTCGCATCAACCATTTCATCACCAGAACACTTATCAATTAAGTCTATTAGCTCATTAATGACTATATTTGCCACTACAGTTCTGTTATGGTTACTGATGCTAGTCTTTAATAGCATGTCAGTCTTCTTATTTATATAATCTAATGCTTTCATGTTATACAGTTGGTTCTGGTTCTGGTTCTGGTTCTATGGGTGTTTCTATTCTCTCACCACAACTGGGTGTTAATGTTGGTATTGGTTCAGTACTAGAGCTACTACTCGTAGTAGCACCAAATACGGTTACCCATATATCTGTTATACCTGCGTCTGGTTTCCACTAATCAATACCCCATGAGTCATTGTTGCTATCACTTTGACTAATCTACCAGAAGCGTACAGACTTACTATCGACAAGATCTGCATATACCGTGACTAGACCACCAGCATTTCTACCAGAAGTATCACCTCTTGCTGTACGTTTTGGTGTTACTGATACGCTAGTTATACTGTGCCCAGTAGGGAAACGTAGATATAGATTAACATCATTTACTTCTGCGGTAGGTTCTCCCTAGTACGCATACTTACCGTATTGTGCTAATCTCCACTGAGCACCATCCTACCACAATGATATATACCCACTATATATAACTTCTATCGCAGCTTCTTTAGGTGGGGTAGGAGTTATTACATTATTAGCATATACGTTGTCAAATGCTATATCTGTTGGTGAAGTAACTGTTACTTTAGTTTCAGCTGAAGATACAGGATTTGTGTTAGGCTCTGGTTCTGGTTCATCCTCACGATCATCTGGATTAGGCTCCTCTTCGTCATCGCCACTAGGGTCGCGACTATCACCTGGTTCTGGTTCTTCAGGTTCATTTGGATCTATTATGTCACCTTTTTCGTCTTCTCCAGGAATTTCGGCATCTAGGTCAATATTATCGAACTTGACGGCACTGTAGTTAATCTCAAATCCACCGTCTGCCTTATTGCACACACTGTCGATGTTAGTCACAAACCCAGGTAATGCCTATAATATACGAATTAGATTCTTTATCTATTTAGTCTAACCTGAAGCATCCCCGTTCAACTAGTTTGTAACCCCTGATAAACCTTCTACTGACTACTTTAATTCATCGGTAACCCGCTTAATCTTATCATCAAGTTGATCTATCCTAGACTAAACTATTTCGAGTACACCACTAGAATCACTTGCTTGTGAGATCTATTGATTAAATAACGCATTCCACTTATCCTGTTTCTTTAGTTTATTCTATAAGTCGTAGATAAGTAACTCTAATGATTTAGCTAGTGCAGTTATATCAGCAATGTTATAGTCTGAACGTACTGTAGCTTTTTCATTCTTCTCTACATAAGCATCATATTCACTACGCTGTACAGCTGCTTTTTCCTATAGATCGCCTATATTACCTAGTATACCGTTATACTACTCTGAGGTTAGACCTTTGCCCAAGTTACCCTATACTGGTGTAGTAAATACTTTCTTTGGTCTAACTATAGTTGTAGTAGGTGGTATTACTCTACTATTAAAAGTGTTATGTTTACGCATAGTTATACTGTTGCTGTTACTTTACCGAATACAGTTAGAGTAAAAGTATTTAATCCTGAACCATCCCAGTTACCTGCCCAGAGGCTGTCGTTGTTTTTATCACGTTGGCAGAACCCAATTAAGTAAACACTATTGTCATTATCAATGTATGCGTGTGGGGCGTACATAAAAGAAGTACCACGGGTTCTATGCTCATCACCGGACTTAAAACGTGAACCAATTGCTCCCTCAGACATACATTCTCCACAATTAAATGCTACGGAAGTAACTTCAATGGAATACCCTGCTGATGGTATAAAATTTACTTTACCTAGGAATTTAGTCTGTGCTACCACAGTTGCTTTCTCAACGCCAATCGCATACGAATGTCTTGAGATAGTCCAATTAGAAGAATTGCCACGTGGACAAGTTGCTTGAAAAGAAGCTAACACGCAAGGTTGACCAACAACACCGTTTATACGTATTGGGGAACCCCATGATACAGTAGTTAAGTACTCATCATCTTCAGTATCTTGGGTTTCATCATATGCCGGATTAGCTAAATGCGTAACTTGACCCCAACAACCCCACCATGGTACTGTACCTAAATTTTGTGGTATAGTTGTTGCCCAACCATTGCCTGGTGTTTTTGGGTCTGTACCATTTGGCTTCTCAGGTACGTACTAGTCTTGTTTGAATACTATGCATGGGTAATCAGGTTCTATACCTCGCTTCCCTCTATCACCATTAGCACCACTAATTATCCACGGACCTTGCCAGCCTTGTTTCTCTTCAGGCATTGTAGGGTCACAGTATACAGTACCGTTTTCATAGACTAATGCTTGACAGCACCAAATAACCTTACCTGGTTCTAACTCTGGTATTAATTTAGACCATTGATCACCTGGTTCAGGTCTTTTACGATCTTCAATAACTGGTTTTTCAGCATCTTTAACCATTGCCTGATAACGTACAGCTACACTCAAACCAGTGTCACCTTTCTAACCCCATGTTGCCCATAACCTAGGAGATGTCCATTCACCCCATTTGCCATCAACACCGTTAAACTTACGTTGAGATACCCATTCAAACTGCATCTCTTCACTAACACCAGTAGGGTCGTCAGTCCAGCCTGTTGGTATCCATTCTGACTAATCTAATGGGTCCCTTTCAACTATATCTGCTGGTTTCTCTTTAGTTTCAGTAAGCTTATAGACATATTGCATACCATCACCATCTTTACCAGCATTACCCCATACTGACCATATAGTTGGTCCAATCCAATTACCCCATTTACCGTCAGCATTACGCTACCTAGAACAAACCCATTCACAACGTAATTCTTCAGTAATACCTTTTGGGTTATCGGACCAGTCACCTGTCCAGTCATCCACATCTGGGTTATTTGATGGTGTAGTAGGTATAGATGTTTGATCAGCAGTTAGCTTATAAACATACTCGATGAAGAAACTATCTGCACCATCAGAACCGTCTTTACTGTTTAACCTAAATGGTTGTGTCCATGCCTGTAACTAGTCACCATTAGTACTGAATATTGCCTATGACTGCCATAGATAACCAGTTTCATGATTAGGTGCTGCTTCAGTCCATCCCTCAGGTGGTGTAACTTTATTAGTCATGAAGTCCCATGATCCGCCTGTAGGTGGAGCAGGTGTAGCATCATCTTCAGTTAACTTGTATACTATTACTATACGAGTACTATAACCATCTTGACCAGCAGGACCTCTATCTGCATCTCTACCAGGCAAACCTCTTTCACCCTGTTTACCATCTTCACCTCGTCTACCCCTAGCACCTACTACACCGTCTAGTGCATGGAATTTATCTTCCAATTTAGCGTAAACAAGGTCTGCAACTTTTAATAGTTCTTCATCTGTCATAGTATACAATTAAATTAGTTTACAAACACCGTTGCTGCATTGATGACATTTATCACATTTAGTGTCATCACCACAATGATATTGCTTATATAAGTTAATTTCTAAGTCTTTCCTAGTAGATATATCTAGTAAACGACACAAATCTGCATATAACTGCATAGCATCTTTATAATGCTCACCAGCTATAGCATATTCTAACAGCTAACGCTTAAATACTACCAGCATAATATCTTGCATAGTTCTATCATCTAAACACGTCTGACAGTAACTGTGTAGCTTCCTCAATTCAGCATGATAGATTAATGTAGGATTATAGTATATACCGTAGAATCTAATCTATTCATCTTCTTTAGTACAGGTAAGTATGAAATACTTCATATTCTCATCTAACTTCAATACCTAATCATCTGTAACTGTATAAGTGTGTCCATCTGTTGGTCCTTCAACATTAGTGAACTTATAGTTATGTGCTGGGCAGTCATTAAGTATATTCTTTAGATTCCATACTTCATCAACATAAAGTACTTTAGTATACTCATCGAGACTTTCAGTATAATCTAGAGTAAATGTTAGCGTATTAGCTTCAATCTTTATATTAGTTAGATTATTCATATATAAAAAGAAAGTGGGATATGGGGAGACCCCACACCCCACTTGTGAGTTTGTCGATAATTATTTTATGAAGTTAATTATACTGCTTCAGATGCAGGAGCCTGACCAGTAACGAATGCTTTAACGCATTTTTCAAGTTCTGTTTTCTGACCTTTTTTGATATAAAGTTCAGTAGTCAACGGAGTAGACTTGATATACTGGTTATCATTGCTCAAGTACAGGTTATCATTTTCAATTACGATATAATCGTACTCAGCACTAGGATCAACCAACAGATCCTGTTCTACAGCAGGATATGCACCACTAAACACATGACCTTTGTAACCCATGTTACGTCTCTCAGCATCTCTAACTTGCTTCCAGTAACCTTTACCCGGTTTACCAGTTGTTTTAGTCTTAGTAAGACTTTCAACTGCTTTAGGCTGATTAGAAAGTAATGCACCAGGTACTGTTTCATAAATAGTAGCATCCATAGTTACTACACTGTACTCATTGATTGAATCAACACCTTCATTATCGTCCTTTTCCAATGCAGTCAAAATCAGTTTTTTAGTTTCAGCTTTAGCTTCAACCCTACGATTCTTATGTTTATTAACCTTGTTAGCCAGTGCTGTAACTAAATTTTCTGATTCGTCATCACCACTAACAACTTCGTATGTGTGAGTAAACTGACCAGGTGCTTCAGTAATGTCTTTATAGACAATTCTTAATACATATCTATGACCAGCTGTTATAGTTGCATTTGTAAAATCGAATTCAATCTTTTCTGCCACAGGTGCTTCATAAGAACCAATTACTGCACTTGGGTGACCTGATTTGTCAATTCTATTTGACCAAACCAGTGTATTCATATCTTGCAATGCACCTGCAGTATCAGCTACTTTAGTCTTACCGGTAACTACACCAATCTGGATAGAACTAGCTTCAGCAGCTTTCTTTTCACCATCGATTATATTGCTATCCTGATCTACCATGATGATGTCACCAATAGACAGATCATCAGCAGATGTAGCTGTAGCCTTGAATTCGTTACCAACAAGTACGCTTTTTACTCTAGTAATCATTATTATAATTAAATTTAATTAGACATTAGCGCTTAGTCCCACTTACCTTCTACTTTACTCACAGGTATTTCCACGTCGGTAAGCGCTTTAATTATTCCATAGTTTGGACTTGTTGTGGGTAAGTCCTAACCCGTGGATCTACTTGATTCTCAATGTAGAGCTAAGCCGCTAACTTAACTATTTCTAAGTGCGTATGTTCAGGTAAATCCGTATACTCCTCAAACATGTCTTCACGGTCAAGGAGTTGTATCTTTTCAGGTAACCTTAAGTAAGTTAGCCTATACTCACTTACTTTGTAATTACCATCGGTATATAAGTTAATTTTATCACCAGCCATTAACCTAATTGGTTTAGCTGCAGTATAATGTAGTCTATGCTCTGATAATGAGTTTTCTAGCATTCTATCTAGGGTGTATACCGTACCTTCTAATGTATCTGATCTATGTACGATATAGTTACCATCTTCATCCTTATCCCAACACCTAGCTGCCTCATCATTAGCAGGTACTATACCAGCTGTACTACCTAAGTATAGTATATAGTTATCTGGTAGATCAACTGAATAAGTAATACCACTTTCAGTTATTTCATCTGAAGTGTAAATCTTATCTACTACTAATCTACGCAGATCATCTATCCTTTTCTAGTCCTGTTCAAACCCTTTCTGTTTGATATTCATACCAGAATACCTGGTCTTATAGAACTATTCAACAGCAGCATTTAAGAAATACTCTTCTTCATTAGTAGTAGGTTTGGTTAACCCATCATCCCACTTATTTAGTTCTAATTCTAGACTTTCTACTAATTCTATATATTTCATTGTTATTCTTTATTTACTCGTTGCTGTTGTGGAGCATCTTGTTCAGCTACCTTTGATCTAGAATCATCTAAATACATTTGAATTGCTAGCTCAACTATTTGCATATGAACATTCGGTGCTAATTCACAATGATCTAGTATAGTTTCACCATCTACACCTATCACATCAAACTTACGGGGCCTACGATAGTAATATAGATCTACATCAGTTATAGTAGTATATGCGTCATGCACTATGTTTAAGTACAAATTACTATCTACCGGGTCTTTAACTATAGGATCTTCTAAGTTATCTGCTACTATATGTGATTCAGTCAATACTGCATATGGATTAACCAGTATTGGTTTATTGTAGTATGTAGTTAGTATTAAACCTATTTGTTCAGCTTTAATGACTTTATTCGGTGTAACAAACGGTTCAGTTGGATCTTTTGATTTATATGATTGAGTCACTTTAGATGCTGATCTAATGTAGTACATAAAGTTATCAGGCAACTTAACCCTTACTGTATAATTACTCAATGTACTTTCATCTTCAGATGGTTTATTAACTGGTAATACTACTCTAGTAGATAAACCTTTTAATGCATCATTAGTTACCCTAAATGCCCTAGAACCATCTTCAGTTTGATCTTCTAACGTATACGTGTCCTTACAGAACCTTAACATAGCTGCATTCAAGAATTCAAATACAATATCTGAACTCAGCTTACCCGATAATGCCAAATTAGGACTAATTTGCTATAAACGGTTTTCAAATGAAATTTGCATTGATCTAGCGTCCATATCTATTATTCTTGTAATGCATTAAGTTGTGCTTTCTATTGTGTCCTAGGAGCTTCTATATTATCTAAAGCTATAAGTACTGCTCGATTAACTACTTCATTCATAACACTATCAGGTAGGTTATCTAATGTATCATCAGGTTTATCACAGTCTATCTTACTAGGTACTTTGATATACGTGAGATCTAAATAGTACTTATTTTCAGTAGTTAACATCTTATACGGATCTACATATATCAGTAAGGTATCGTCTTCCATTGTAGCTACCGGTATAGGTATATACGGGTGGTTATTATGAGTCATTAGGAAGTTCTATGCTATATTGTGATCTACCAACCTAACTGGTGCAGTCTTAATACCGATCTTCTCTAATATCAAATCACCTAAACTTTCTTCAAAGTTATCCTAGTCTAAACCCCACAATAATCTAGCAGATACAAAGAATAAACGCTTACTGTTTTGATTGTCTTCACCTTGTTCATCCTCATGATAAGACTCTTTACTGAATGCACCTTTAAGCTCAAGTACATTAGCAAAAGAACGAACCACAGGTACTAGATGATCAGTTTTAACTAATCTTTCTAAATCTGCAGTACGTTTAACTGAACCTTCAAATCCCTATTTTAAGACATTTGAACCGGTGAATTTCTAACTAATTACCTCTAAGTAAGCCTAATTAAGGAATATGTCTACTTCCTCATCTAAGAAAGCAGGACACCCACCGTATGCTACAGTTTCAGCGTTTTTATCCAGTAGTACTTTAAATGCTATATGTAGATCTCTAGTTGTCATTATTTAGACTTTATTTCATTTAGAATAGTAGCTTTAATCTCTGAATTAGCTTTATTCTTAAAGTATGCAATTACATCATCAAGACCATTGCCAATTAAATCAGTACCAAAGTAATAGTTAGTTCTATTCTTTCTAAGTATATTCTTAGCCAATGCTTCTTCGATCATGTAGTTAATTTCTTTGTCAGCATTATTAACCCATTTCTCTAAATACTTATTCGGGTCTTGCTCTATCAATTCAGACAGTTTAGATTCAATGAGTTCATTAGACATCTCATTAGATCTAATGCCATATAGACGTAAACACTTACGCATTTCTTCAATGGACATCTTATCCATTTCTCTGTAAGCTTCACGTTTAACTTTGTTAATCCTATTCTTTTCTTCAGCTTCACTATCCTGATTAATCAGTACGTAGTCAGTACCTGGTGTAATTTTATTTAAACCGTTGGCTACTCTTTTGTGATTCTTTAAGAATAGATATTTTAGTTCATCTTCAGGTTTGTCAGTATTGAGTATTACGTCTTTCTTACCAACCTTAACTGCAAATGTATCCCAAAACGAACTGTGTGGTGATAATTGACCTTCAGGGTAACCTAATTCCTATTCAAGTCTAGTTGAATCTTCTTTAGTTAAACCAGTGTATAAGTTACCTGATCTAGTCCAGTATGAACCTACATAGTCAAAACAAGTAGGCCATTTAGTAATCCCTGACCAAGGGTTTGCTTTAATTATTCTAACGATTACTTCCATAATTATTAATTAGATTGTTCAGTTAGTTGTTTCTGGTACCGCTCACCGTCCGTAAACGAAAACCACGCTTCGCACTTTTTGCAATATCCGTATTCAGCATTACAATATTTAGTAACTGTACTACGGTTAAGATTGAAATATTCTGCACATTCTTTAACGGAATTAAAAATCTTAACAGTTTCCATTAACGCACCCAGCGATTCATTCACGACCATGAATTCAGCAGTTACTCTTCGTTTCCCCATATCTATTATTTCTTTGAGATGCGCTTTACGTTTATCCGACGTTTTTCCTCTTCTAGATTCAGACATCTTCTTTTTAGTCTCCTCGGAAGCTTTACGTCCAATGGCTCTCTGTCGTATTTTTTCTTTCGTTTCCTCCGAATGCATACGTCCAAAAGTTCCGTCGCCACCCTCAGTGAGATTGTACCCTTTTTCACGATTTCTGGAATCGTAGTACTTAATCCAGTACTTTTCTTTTTCTTTCGACTCATCGTATGTCTCAGCAAAATCAATTATCTCTAATGTGAAATTTTCTTTGCCATACTTCGCCATTGAAAGATGCATTGGGCAAGGGTCCCCATGTCTAGCATCAGACCAGTGCTTCCGATACCGAATACCGGACCCTTGGTTCGTTATCCCAATATAAACTTTGTTTGTAACCTTATTTGTTATTTTATAAACTTCATTACTTTTCATAGTTTTCATACTTTAGTTATATATACATATAACATAAATATCCATGAAAAGTTGCAATTAAAGTTGAATTAATTATGGTTACTCACTTTCCATTATGAGCTCTCCAGAACTACGCGGATCCCTCAACATTATCCCGCATTCTGCCAAAAAGTAAACCGTGTACCCATCCTTACCGTTACTTCTGAGCGTGTTCGTTGAATGAGCATAACCACTCGGCAGTACAGAACCACCCGTAGTCCATGTTACAAATTCACGATCTTTACGAACTACTTTAACCACGTTAGCTTCGCCATCACGTCTACCCAGATCAAGGAACGTAATACGGTAGGATTCCAACGGTTTCAAAGTAACCGGATGCAACTTACGATTATAGGTAAGATCATCATACAACGGGAAATACTTCAAAGTAAGTTCAATGCCATTGGTCATCTTATAGGTCTTGAACTGTCCACCGAAAGTCAGGTTTTCACCAGAACCTGTTACAAATACAGTATCAATCAGGTTCATGTTAACCATCTTTTCCTTCAATACACGATCGAACTCTCTTAACATTTACATTTAACTCAAATCGTTAGTTTGAGTTGGGATTCTGTGATCGTTCTAGAATCCCCACTTAGTTTCCTAAGTGATTAGACTATATCTTTTACTCTATTGAGTAATCTACCATTTCGAGTTCACTTGAACTCTACTCCATTTCGGATAGTCGTTGAACTTTACATTTGCACTTGTTAGTTATGATTTTGTAACCTTTCATAGAACCACTTGGGATTACCATATCTTTATTACCGTATCGCTTTATCATTGTACACAAGGTTGATTTCTTTATCCCAAATATTTTACTAGCATTTTCTAAACCCAATATTGAGAAACTTTCTTCATCTTTAATGAATGTAACCATTGATTTTACTACTCTAGTTAATCCATTATCGTAAGCTCTCTTTTTATTTTCTTCTATATCTACCCATTCTAGATTATCTAAACTATTGTTTAGCTTATTGCAATCTACATGGTCGATTGAATTATAATTCATTGGATTTTGTATGAATTGGATTGCTAACACTCTATGAACTTGTCTAACTTTCCAATCCACGTTATACCTTAAGTAACCGTTCTTAACAGTTGTCTTTATAAATCTTTTTGTCTTACTGTTGTAGAGTGAACCGCATCTATTTATGTAGTAACCAGGATGATCTTTTACTTCTTCATAGTCTACCAGATTAATGTCTTTAAAAGTACTTGCAAGTAACTTTTCGATTCTAATTGAATAGACTTTATCATTAATCCCGATTAGGTTAACTCTATTTTCAAACGGTTTTAGATATATTTTTCTATGATTATCATAAACTTCACCATCAGTTGTGATGGAATACCTATATTCAAATCCATTTACAGGTCTGTGCAGTGTTTTAGCTGCTGATTGTCGATTAGTTTCCATGAACTATGATTTAAATGTTAATCTATGTTTTTAAATCTATTAACGATTTTCCAGCAATTAAGTAGATTTGCTTGTAACATCACTGTTACAAGGAGCTATCAATTAACCCATTTCACCAGTAAAACCAACGAATTTTCTTTCATTCGTACCGAGTACGTTATAAGACAGATCGAACAAGAAGTCTTCAAGTATTTCTGCAGTCAAATGAGTATAATATCTTTTATTAGACGGTGCAATCTGCTCCAACAAACCGCTCCCAATAAAAACGGGTCTGCCATTGGAACCTTTGAGGTTACAGCTACCATCTTTGTTAACGTTAGTTTTCATGTAAACCAACATTCTCTCTACTCGCTTGTACCATTCACGCAGTGCAACCCATTCTTGGTAATCAGCCCAGAGATAAGATTTCTTACCTGTTTTAGGATCCTGCATAGCAATTGCCATTACCGTAGAGTAAGCAGAACCAGTAATATCGTAGTTGATACGAATAGTAGTCAGGTAATTTCTCATCTTGAAATGAGTGTTGTAGTTCAGGATGTCACCCTCTTCACTGTATTCTTCTACAGCAGAAGCAAGACGTGATACTTGACAACCAGGCTGCAACAGGTCACCAGGGATATAAGACGTAGGGTTACCATCAGCAATGAATACTGTATATACATACAGGTTTCCATCTTGATACGGTGCACCAGATACACGTACTTGATATTCTTTATCATCCAGTTCCAACACAGCAGTAGGTCCAAAGTAATCGTCTTCAAGCCATAGTTGAATCGGCGTATTAGCAATACCTGCTAATGTGGTACTGCTTACATTTTTGCCCTGCCATTTTGCATCTCTAATTGTGATTGCTCTGTCCTGATCAACGAGCACATTCCATTCCCAGCTCGGCTGATCTATCGTCATAACGTTACCAAGACCACCAGTAAGCATGTCCAGAGAAGTACTATAGCCACCATCTTTAGTACCGAAAACATAGGACAAAACTGTTGCAACTTGGTACGGAGTCTGTTGTGAAGCAGCGCTGATCTTGTTGGTGTCGATCAAATCGCTGAACCATTTTCCACGGTACAGCTAAAGATTGTTTAAAATTCCGTTATCCATTATTAAACAGTTATTTTGTATTTGTTATTACGCGCGTAATCGCGATACGAACGATTGCCACATATCTTCACTAGTGGTATCGTCGATTCTCTTTGTTTTTCTACTTACCCCAGTCTTATTCAAACTATCTTTAAACTTACTAATAGCATTGTTAGAACCTTCAATTTTGGCTGTCTTAAGTAGGGTATCACCCTTCATAGTAAAGTAAGCAGATTCTAATAAGTTTCTGACGCTCTTAGACCAGTCTTTTTGATATTGAGTCATGCCATTAGCGTCAGCTCTAAAGATATACTCGAGTAATTGACGTTTATCTTTTTCAGGTATTTTGATGCCCCGAACATCTTGCATATCTTTTAATTCAGCAACAACGCTATTAAAATAGTCCTGTTGCTGTTTCTAAGCTTGTTTAGCGGCTTTTTCCTAGTAATCCAATAGCTCGCGTTTCTTATTTTCTTTAATGTCTTTAAGGGCCTCTAAAGCGTCTTCTGCTTCATCTTCTAAGATACCAGCATCTTCATACTTGCTAATCTTCTTAGTTATTTGTGTAGCATTATACCCTTTTTCTTTAAGGAACTCTTTCAACACTAATTTCTGATTAGACTCTTCATCCATATCAACATCTGTCAAGTCTAATTCAGCATCGATCTACAAATACTTTCTAAGGTCACCACCATTTCTAACGTAATTGTCAAGATCTTCCATCTCTTTACTAGCATACTCTGGCTTAGAGTTCTCTTCAATTACGTCCCTAAAATACTAAACTAACTCTTCTGCTGTTTGCGGTTTTTCATCTTCCTCAACATCGTCCCAGCCGAATTGTTCAGAAATAGCGTCAAAGAAATTAGTGACGAGATCACCTTGATCGTCAGTGCCAGATATATCGTTATCCACAATATCGTCTACATCATCCTTAATTTCCTCCTTTACTCTAGTAGTTTGCTTTTTAGTTTTCTTTGGTTCCTCTTTAACGTCTTTAATTGGTTCATCATCAAGTTCTTTAACTTCTTCTGTAGTTGGTTTATTCTAATTCTTGATGTTATCCAACTCATCGTCAGTGAGCTCTTCTCCTACACCTTCAATATCGATTTTAGTGTCTTCTCCCGTTCCGGTAGTTTTATTCTTTACACTTGCACCAGGCATGAAGTCATCAAATACCTCAAAGCCGTTCAATGTGATTCCATCCATAAATTATATAATTTAGATTAATTTCTTTAAACATACTATTTAGCATATTCATCCACTTTAGTAGTAGCATCTACTAAAGGTATGCTATTAAACCATTTTCTGTATAATTTCATATCTCCGAACTATTTACTAGCTCGTACCACACCTTCCATTCCTGATACTTCGTCAACTGCCTTCAATGCTTTCTTTAAAGTATTTACGTCAACTTTAGTATCTCTAGTTGGTATCATATTATTCTAGAACATCCATTCACGTAATTGATTCATGTGGGATTTCTATTCAGTTGGCATCATGAAATATCTATCGTGTCTATCAATTCCTTCTTTTAAGTCCTTGCTCATTTCTTTGAACATGTTGTTACCTTTATCGGCATCGCCACCACCAGCTTTCAGCATATCTACGAAATGCCCAACTTCGTGTTCTGCGTTATACGGCTGATCTATTACACGACTACGGTGATACAAGAAACTACCATCAGACAATCTCTCCATATTACCAAAAGATCTATAATCATCGCTTAAGGCCACCTGTGGTAACGAAGCTGGGTCTCCATTGTAAGATATAAATGCATCTGCATACGGCATAGAATAATCATCACCAAACTATTTCTATACTTCTTCAGCTCTACGTAAATATGCCGGGTCATCCATCATTCGTTCAACAACACCATACTATTCGTTAGATATTTTTGCTTTCTTTTCAGCAAGTTCTTGTAGCATCTTTAACTGCGCATCAATTAATGCTTGATCCTTATTTGGATTAACTGTAGGTACGGCATGTGGTTTTAATTTACCGTGTTTCACATAACGTGCGATATTAGGGACTATAGGTACCATTCCCAAAGCAGCTAATCCAGCACCTAACCAATCTCTATCTTTTACTGCCTGATAAGTATCTTTGGCAGATAACACATCTCCAGCTGGAGTAAGATTAGCAGCATCCTCTAAATCAAATACTGGTTTTAAACCCTATTCTATAGGTACACCGTATTTATTTCTACCTGTAGCTTCATAGAATCTCTATTTACGTTCTTCATCATCATCTCCGGTTTCACCACCAGACTCATAATTGTCCACAGTGTTGTACGTGTTGACTCCAGCATTTATTAACTCGCCTATTTGTCTTACAGGTTTGGAAAAATCCTTATAACGTGATAATAATAAACCTGTTGATAAGTCTAGAATATTGGACGAATCAGTCGGATCAAATAACATATTCGCCGCATCAAATCCAGTATCTACGGCATTTGAAGATAATACGTGTTTAGCAAGTTTTCCACCTAATGTACTAGCTCTATTACCCTTGATTGATCTGGTTGCTGCCCAACCACCACCATATAATGTGCTGGCTGCTGCCGCAGCTGTGCCAAATGTTCTATTGATGCCTTTCCCAAGATTACGCCAATCCTCTGATCTACGTTCTGACTTCTATCGCTCCCAACGCTCTTTAGGACTAAGAGTTCCGTCTCCGTCTTTATCCCATTTCTTCCAAGAATCATCACTTTTACCCTATGTAATATATCCATTGTCACGGCGATAGATAGGATATTCCTTTGGTTTCTTTATAGGATGGTCTGTTCGTTCATCGCTGTATTCCTTTTTCTTACCCAACACAATTACTTCAGGTAGTTGGCTATCCCAATTCCATAAAACTTTATCATCCTCAGTCTTACCACCAGTAGCGTATTTCTTAGGAAGATGTAATTTGATATTATCATAAGAATTATATATGTAGCTATCTTTAGGAGTAATAGTCATCTCAGGTAGAACATAACTATCTTTATATCTTAGTATTGCCTGCGGATCCTAGCCACCATCATTTAACCCAAATAAAGTATAATTAGGATCTTCCATACCTTTGTCTGTAAGTGAGAAATAGTCACCAGACCAAGTACCTCTAGAGGGATGTGAGGGATGGGATTCTTTCTTTACTCTATCATCTCTATGACCACGCTTATCAGGAAAGTAACCAAGCCTATTTGCTTCTTCTTCAGATATAGTAAAATCATAGTGATGTGCTGGCTCACCTAGGAATTCTTCTTTTGGATTAGTTGCATATATCGCATCAACTAATTCACCAACAGTACCACCATTATCGTACTCCTTCCAATCCCAGTAGCCCTTACCGGGATTCTACTCCCGGTAGGCTTTTATGTCTTTCATTCTCTATTTGAATGCTTGTCTCTCTTCAGGTGTCATGACTCACATTGCTTATAGTACTTATCGCTCAGTTGGTTAGCCCATTTCTCCGTGTAGAAGTGATAGTAATCAGGGTTCTTGCACAAATAATTATGAACTGAAGCATGACAGATAGAAGGCAAACCAATCACTAACAAGTATAGTGGACCTAAGTATTTACTCTAAACAGCATGCCCATATTCATGCTTTATTAAATTCGCATGACTAATTACGATATACTTACCCAATGTGATACCGCCATGCATTTTACTAGATATTTTAGCTATTGCATTATCACCAACATTAATCGTATATCCTGGGTAACATTTGAATGTGGCTAAACCAAGTAAATTCTACGGTA
The DNA here is from genome assembly GCA_947632415.1 of uncultured Bacilli bacterium. GTDB lineage: Bacteria > Bacillota_I > Bacilli_A > RF39 > UBA660 > UBA3631. Next base: position 67,770 of record CANRPB010000001.1, on the reverse strand, counting down.
ATTGCCACAAATAGTTTAATATCTTTTTGATCTTTTCCATAATTACTTACTCTTTTTAGCTTCACCTACGACATGATTCTTGAGTGCGGTGCGTGCCTTTAACTTCTCCCTTTCCATTGCAGCTTTATCTGACATACGTTGTAACTCAGTCTCATGCTTCATTCTGTCCTTTTCAAGCTGTATCTTCTTCTACTCAATATCACGTTTCATCTCTATCTCTCTACGCTTATTGTTGAGTTCTAACTGTTTACCAGCTCTATCAGAATCTATCTTCTGCTGTTCTAAGGCTTGCTTACCAATTTCCATGACATCCGGTATTCCATTCCGATTCTGATCCATATCTTCAGTACCACGGTAAGCACTTAGTTCAGCAACTGCAATCTTGGTAGCATTATTCTGATCTATCTCATATTTCTTAAGATCCATTTCAGCTTCCTTAATCATCAGTTCCTCTTCCTTAACCTCATTCTGCATTTGGATAGCTTGTTGTTCACGTTCAGCCTGAGCCTGTTCCATCTATTGCTGCTGTTCCATACGTTTCTGCTCAATCTCTTCTAGACGCTGTTTAATCATACTGACATTGTCCATAGTGATGATTTCAGCTATATCGAGTAAGCTAGCACCATTCTGCATAGCAGGTTGCATTAAGTTACGTAATGCTTCGATGTTCTGTTGATTCTTAGTAGTATCTTCTACAAAGATGTCGAAGTCTTCATATAGTAGCTAATCTGATAGAGTTATAAACGCTCTAGTAGCATCATCTAACGTATAGTATAAAGCAGTTTTATTGTCTTTCCAAGCCCATCGAGCTGTATTCAATAGCATAGTCAAACACTCACGTTTAATTTGACTATGGGTCCAGAACCAAGGCTCAGTGATATGAGCAGACTGTATTACAGCTCTCTCAACATTACCAACTAACTCGCTAGTAGATATAGCACCTTCCCTTTGCCTAGTAACACCGGTAACTTCAGATAACATGTCTTCAATCTTATCCATTAGCTTGATGTACTGGTCAATTACGTTAGCCATACTAAGGTCTACTGATGCTATTTGGTTGAATGTTGCTGCGTGACTGCCATCCCTACCTGGTATATCCCACTCCGACTCGTATGGGTTAAGTAGGTTAACACCTAGTGCTGATAAGTAATGCATCCACTTAGATACATCGATACCCATTGATTTTGGTATCTACGTAATATCCATATTAAGTACTTTACCTTTATCCCTAGCCATTGCTAATTCAAGCCTATACCAGAGTATGATATACATGTACTATAGTGGCTTCATTATACTTACTAAACTCCTAGGTTTACTGTTAGTGTTATTATATACTACACCAGTGTATGGTAATCTCTAAGCGTTAGGGTTGTCAGCTGATACGTATTGATATTCAATAGGTTCTATACCAAAGTAAAGGTCTTCACCAGCTCTATATCCTTCCCATACTTCAACTATCCATTTCCATTCAACATTCAATTCAGTACCAACTACTTTATACGTTTCATCTACTGTATATTCTTCAGGTTCACCAGTTTCGGGGTCAAGTATGGTTATAAACCCTATCTTTTTAAAAGACTTCCAACAGCAATGCCATACACTAATGTTATTAGTTGATTCGAACGGATTTGCATTGAAACCATTTATGACGTTAGCTTTTATATGCGCGTAATCCAATGACGTTTTACGTACTTCTGGGTTCATCATACCTTTGCTAACGTCATCCATCATGTCAAGCAATTGGTTTAACTGCTTTTCACTTAATTTATCGTAGTATCTGTCGTATATTTCTGTTACTGACAACCTCATCTCATAGACACACCACTATGCCTCATGAATGAACTCGATGTCTGAAGTATCAGTGTCGTAGTCAAAATATAATGGGTTAATTCTTTCTAAACAAGGGTCACCATTACGTATACCAACGTAATAGATTTCTTCGCCACCAATCAGTGCATCTTTCCAGCCCTTAAAGAATTCATGAGTAATGTTCAACTTACTTTTTAAGTAATTAAGGCTATGATATGCAGTTATTTCAGCAATATCTTTATAGTCCTTACTCATGTATTTCTATATTTGTTCAGGTGTCATTACTTCACCTGACTACAATGCTTCTTGGTATCTCTGTTGTTCTTCAGGACCCAATTTACTCATTATATTTGCTTGTACGTAGTCAATCAGCAATTGCTTTGCCTTATCCTACATTTCACCTGCAGCTATATCACTAGTTCGACCTACTTTAAAGTTAAATGGTCGTTTAGTTTCTTCACCTAACAATAAATCTATTTTAGGTTTGATGACATTATAATCCTACGCTGTAGCAGGGAACCCATCTGACTACTTAAATGGGTTAGTAACATACTTTAGATCTTTTTCATTGTAGATGCCATTATAAAGATCGTAGTATGTCTTCATTTCTTCTTTAAATGTTCTATTATTCCCATTTCTAGAACCACCCATACTTTTACCTGATATATAGTCGACATTTGCTTCGCGCCAAGCTTTAGTCTTCTTACTCATCGGTAGTTTCTATAATGGGAATTGACTTATATTATTCATAGTTAAAACATATATGTTTGCTAATCAATTCCGTCGTCACGGAACCATTCTTGTGTGAATATAGGTCCATCGAAGAGTACTCTTTCTCGATTTTCCTTTTTAATTTCTTTTACCTTAACATTATACAATTCTTCACGGTATATCATCACTTGCATGAGAGCCATACAATTATGGGTAGTAATACCGTTAGCAACGTAAGTATGGTCATCTTGCACTACAATATTATATACAGTTTCAGATGCTTCGTTACTTTCTAATAGCTTAATAGGAACCCAAAAACCTCGATTATCCTATAAGACAATTGACTTCGTATGATTGCAATAGACTTGTTTAAACTTATATGAAAATATTGGGCATGTTGCGGTTCCATCGTTTGGCGTATAATAAGATAATAATTTACTAACGTATTCACCGCTTATCTAAAGATTTACCTGACGTCTGCCGTTTCTTGCTTTAACTTCACGGATAGTTGAATATATATTGTTATCCAATAATATCTACCTGCATTGTCTTAGTAACTCCTCGTATATGGTAGCTATCTCGATTGCGTTTCTTGCGTGGCCGTCATATGCGGTATTATATTTCTAATGCCCATCTGCTTCTAGTAAGCCTAAGATGAACGGAATTAAATCTTTGTGATTGTTGTATACCGTATAATTTATTTTTTTGTTATTCGGAACACATCCGAACTGCATAGCTAAAGTATGCAATTTCTTAGAATATACGACTAATCGATAACAATTCTTGGTTTTGTCTCTCATTATCTTGCACGGAACAGAACCATCAAATTCTTCAATTATCTATTTGCATTGCTCAGCGCATTTCAATTGGTTTAACTGATACGTTATCTTTACCTCATTACTATTCGGATGGCAATATCCGTCACCCATTATCCACCCAAGTACATACAGTATTCGATCATTTATCGTTCTTGGCTTGTCCTCTATATGTCTCTTCGGTAATAGCGCAAACTAATATTTGTAATTTAAACTATCTGCTCTTAAAAATGTTTCTTCTAGTGTTTCGACATTTCTAAATTTATGTGATAGCTTATCGGTGTATTTTACCAATATCGGATGATTGTCTGTACAAATCAGCTTCTAATAATCTCCAGAATAAGCTAACGTGATCATTTTACCCGAATGTATATGCCTGTCAGTAAGTATGACTTGCTTATAATTACCTTTATCAGTCAACACGAAATCGGTAGTGCTAACCTCTTCAATTGGAATATCACCTCTGTTAGTTGTAATTAGCGTTCCTCGCGATAAACATCTATCGAAATTACCTACATCATTATATGAGATCAATTCCTCTAATAGTGGTTCTGACATAACGTTATATAAATTCTTTTTACCGTCCGCATTAGCATCGTTTAACCAGTCTTTAATCAACCCTTGACCCCACTGTTTAATCTACTTGGTCATATGACAGCCTTTCTTACGATTTACTTTGGAATCCTTTATAATGTCACTAATTATATCTGGGGTATCAGCAAGTAAGTAGTCACAATGCTTATTAGTAAAGTAAGCAAATATACCTTTGTTCTGGTTCTCATACATTGCCCTAGCATTATAGTATATCAACAACTTTCTAACATTCTCATAGAAATCCTCAGCAGTCTTGGGTCTACCAGTGTATTCAGCTACTATTATATCAGAGTAAGCTTCAATACCTTGAATGCGTTTATAAATGAAGCATGAACCTAATGAAGTAGTACTAGACTCGTCATAGTCATAAGAGTCGATACCAGCAATGTATAGACCTAAGCTAGCTTCCTTATTTGGGTGTTCCCATATAACTATAGAACCAGTTGGGTCCTCATTCTATCGTAATGGGTAATGATTAATATCTCCTGTTTTCTTAATAATCCATTTAAGTTCCCCGGTAGGTTCCCATACTAAATCACCGACCTATTTATGGTTCTATAATCTAGTGTTAGTCCTAAGTAAACTTAATTGCTCTTGTAATTCCTTCTTTGGGAAGATATTCCCATTAAACTCCAGACATGCCTCACTAGGGGTTAAACAGTGCTCTGCCACATAACGGTCAATAGTTTCATTACTAGTCGCGTTCTCTATTACTTTACGTCTTTCTTCTAGTACATACTCTAAGGACCGTTTACGCAGTGTGTTACCATCGTCATCCATGAACATCCTGTTACCATCAGTATCACGGAAGTCCATGTTAGTGTACTACGGTATAAAGAACCCACACTCTTCAGTGGTAACAGATTCGTCCCATATATTCTTAAACCCTACGCAATTATAACCTTCAGGGTGATAGAACATATCTTTCAAAGTAAAGAAGTGGCTGTTATCATCGCCACCTGTCCCGAACGCTATCATAGTACCGAATGCCACACCATCCTGCTCTACTGATGGTCTCGCTATTTGCCAAGCAGCACCCAGTTCGCTAAACGACCCAGCTTCCTCAAATATGATTAGCTTACCGGCTTTACCACGAACAACGTCTGGGTTGTCTTTCAATGTAACACCAATTATTTCAGACTTATAACCTAATTCAACTTCATTACCATACTCATCCCTAGTAAAGAAACCAGCTCTTTTACGCATCTGTGTGTTCACCGAGCGTTTCTTACCCCAAGCAGTATTCTTATCTATAAAGTTCATATAGTCCCATGCTTTAGTAAGGATACCATCTTCAGTTAAATACTGCTTATTAGACGCATAAATATATGTTTTACTATTGGGTATAAGATAATAATTACGACAAGCCATTGCGGCATTTTTGTACGAGTACCCCTTTCTACGGCTTTTCAATGCGCACATATGTTTACCCTAATCTTCTGCATCCTATAAAGCCTAAAAGAAGTAATAGTCATAATCCCAAAAATCAGGGAATGATACTTCACGACTCTTTTTTATCTTACCTGTCTTCTCATTCTTAGTATATACCAGTCGTTGAATAGGACAATAATTTAAATAAAAATAGTTATACCCTGTGATGTAGTCACCATCATCAGCAGTATAACCATTAATACTTCTATCCTTTTCCTAGTCCCAGAATTTGAAGTATTCTGATGAACCAGCTGGGTACGTACAATAATGCCCTGTAGTTATGAACTATAGGGCTGCCTAACGAAATTTATCGCTTTGTTTAATCTACTTATTAAAGTCTACCATGGTAAAATATCTTGATTGTTGCGGGGGCAGGATTCAAACCTGCGATCTTCTGGTTATGAGCCAGACGAGATGTCTCTTCTCCACCCCGCAGTGACCCGGTTTTAGTGTCCTAGATACCGGGAAACTAGCCTACTTACGATTAGGTCCATCATTAGCTGTGTTCACTGTTGATTAACAGTAAGTGACTTAGGAGGTTACGTTACGTTCGCGCCACGCTTCACTATCTTAATTATCTTCTGAAGTATCCCAATAACCGTGCTGTCTTAATCGTCTAATGTGTTCTGGTTCATCTTCATTTACAGCTGGTCCAGCACTGGAATCAGTTATCATAACAGGGTGAATATGCAAACCGTCAACTTCGTCTAGTCTGTAATACTCATCATCGCACTTAATTATAGAAGCCCAACCTTCATCAGCATCACAGATACGTTTAGAATTTTCATATATAACACCCACCTCCTTGTACGGTAACGGATCGCCTATAATCTTATACTTCATAACATTTTAATTGGTCCCCGCTCCCGGTTCTGCTCCAGGTCCTATTCCTTTAGAGGGAATTATGCTAAGCAATCATACATCAAGCGGAAATGCACGTGGTGTACTCATTTACCCTCCCCACCACGTAAGGGAGCAGCTGCTTTCAATATAGCTTAACACAGCCGATTAAGCTTTAAAACCAACTCTTAATTCTCTGCCAGAGTGTTTTCTTCTTTAACTGCTTAGATGCTTCTTCAATCTGTTCAAGAACATCTTCAGCATCTTTTGTTAAATCAATTGTGATATTAAATTTCTTCATACTTGTCCTATAACGTAATTAATCTATTTAGTTGCAAATCTTGTATTTTACTTAGCAAGCTCATATGGGTTAACCTTAGCATCACCTTTAACTTTGCTCATTGATAACTCTTCAGCTTTAACCATATTCTCTAATGAATCTATACTCTTTAGTACGCCACCTACTGAAGTCATACCTGCTAATAAATCCTTTATCTTCTTCTCATCCAATTCTACTTCTAAGGAATCCTTGTAATAGTTACTGATACTATCCAACTTAAGCCTCATGTTATTGAGCATCTATAATGTCCTAGTATTCAGTAATGCTTCATATTCCTGTTCACAGACTAATTCATCAGGTGTAAGCTAATACTTTTCATCACCGAATATGTCCCTCTTAAGCTTACTCTCTCTACTAGCATCATCCATACTCTGCACATAAGGACTATCATATTTATGCATTAGTACTATGTAACTGATTACTTTAGTGACGTGTTCCTTATTCTTCTTATTAGCATCCCATATCTTCTTAAACGGTGGTAATCCTAATGCATCAGAATGAATGACAACCTCGCCAGCTAGAATGTCAAATAGCTTCATTATCTGTTTTTAATGATTTATACCAAGCAACCACGTCATCTTTGGCAAACACGTCATTACAAACAACAGTCTTATTTAACCAGTTATCTTTCTTGTATGCTCTAAAGACTATCACTAAGTCACCAGCTTTATAATTAACTACTTCAGTTCTACTAATCGCTTGACCATCTTCTTCAGCTACAAAAGCAGTAGATATATCACACTCTTCAGGCAATTCTTCAATACTGTTAGTAGATTCATCAAACAGTATTAAGTTGGCGTATTTATCAATTAGTAATTTCTTCATTGTCGATTGCTCCTTTATCATTGTTATCAGTCTTTATGTTATTATACTTTTCAAGTAAATCAAGACACATCACTTTTACTTGTTCATACCTATCTGGGTTCTTATTTGCTTTGCCGTTATTGACAATATTGGTAGTCATTGCATCTATGGTATCACTAGTGAATTCCTCATAAGTAATGACACCAGCGTTAATTAACTCATCTACTTTGTCATATAACTGCTTCATTTCTTTACTAAGTTTAGTGTAGTCAGTATTCTCTTTCTCTAACTCCCACATCGCCTTACTTTCCTCAATCGTCATATTCTTCAGCTTTTAATTCACTAACCGTTTTACTAATGCAACCACCAGCCCAGCCAACTAAATAGGCATAAGATTCATTGCCATCACAGAAATTTTGAGTATACATACCGAGTTGTTCATAGTAATAATCTGCAACATGTACTGCTTCATGTGGTATCACTGACGGATTAAAGTCATCTAAATCGACGAATATGACCATTACACCTAGTTTATTATCAGACTTCCGCATGACCTTGCAAGTCACCATTATACCACCACCATTATCTATATCATCAACCATGTCTTCAAAGCTTACTTCTTTGTCGCTGTTGCTATTCGATAAGAATACAAAGTAATCACCTAGGTTATCCAATGATTTAGCTACCCACAGTAGTCTCGGGTATATCACTGGACTGAACTCCTTCACATTGCTCGGTATTGTCTTTCTACTCATATCTCTTCTTTAACTTAAATTTACCCAAGTACTAAAATCTTATCGGCTTCTGGACATACTAACTTATCGCTTCGCTAGCAAACCTAAATGGACTGTTACATATTACTTCTATAACTTGGTACGGTATATTATACTGGTTACTCAGCTTTGTATAAATACTCGATGGCGTTCGCATTTAAATCCAATTTTTTATAGTATTTGCAGTCATCTAAAGTAAGTACGGCATCAAATGTTTTTGGTCTGATAGCATTAACAATCACTTTAATGTCTGCAAAAGTAGTGTTGTCCTTATTTGCTTTCACTAGCTTCACTAATTTAGCTATTTCCTTCTGGTTGTATACTCGTACCGGTTCATAAGCATTACTATTGTATTCACTACTTGTGATAAAATCAGTTGGCTCAATCAATATCACAAAACGGTTATAATCTAAATGCTTACCGGTTAATTTACTCCAAGCGGTCTTAAACATGTTATAGTCCTTCCAACACAATATTGTGCCAGGCTTTAACGCAACCACTTTACTTTTCATTTCTTTCATCTATCTTCAGTATTATTACTATTTGCACCCTATCACCGATTATCTCAGGTATCAATGCTTTATTGACTACGTATTCCCCGACATATTGCCTACTGGGTACTAATATACCTAACTTCTTGAATTTAGTGAAATATCTACTTAAATTTTCTGGCGAAACATTTAGCTTATTCATGATATACTTTCTAGCATATTTATTCAGTACTCCACCAGTAATATCAGTCGTCTAATCTAACTCAGTATTACCAAGCTGTATATCAATCAATACTTGTAGTATCCTTAATTCTTTGTTAGTTATACTTAGTACCCCATTTAAGCTTTTTAGGAATTCCTTGAGTAAATCGGTTTTACTTAAGGTCTTCACTAATTTATTCATCTAGTAACTCGTTTTTAATCTTGTTGAGTACTTTATTTAAGTTATAGTACACGGTCTCAGCTTCAACTTTAACACAAGGCGGTATCTCACCTTTTTCAGCCTTTTCCAGTGTATCTTTGTGATCTTTGTCGTACTGTTCAATCAAGGTATCGATCAGTTCTACTGTGTCTTCAATCTTCTTGCAAGTGCAATCCTCACAGCAACATTCGTCTGTAACTCTTTCAAGATAACCATCTTCAACCATGCATTCAGCAGTATCCACATCAAGTGTCATTGCCCTAGTGTACTCACTTCTACCGCTTTTTTCAGTTACATCGAACGACACAAAACCGGAGTTATCACTTTCCAATACGTCACCCTTCTTTGCTGAACCGAACTCTTTAATTACTCTGTATTCCATCTTATTTCTTAATTGCTATTACGTCGTACGGTTTAATCAGTTTACTGTCTCTAAATAGGTCAAAATCCATTGCAAACTTCTTGTTGTACACAACTGTATCACCTGGTTTGAAGGCTGCTTCCACGTTTGCAGGTACAGTCAATACTACGCCAGTAGCCCAATTAGATTCTACTTCTTTAATTTCTGTTTTAGTGTCATATAGGTTAAAACCTTGTTCATCCACTTCCCCATTAGGTACTTGTTCAGTGATTTCTTTGGTAACCATTATCGGTTCCAATGGTTTAACCAGTACGTCCTTTACGCATACGTATTGCAGGTCGTTGAGTACAGTTTCTAATATCTTATCTTCCATCTTATTTAACTTTACACATTTCTAAGTACTTCTCTACTGTTGTCTTCTCTTTAATTTGCAGCTTAGCTACCCAACCATCTATGATTTCAATCAAGTATGCATCGGCATCTATTACGGCAACCATTGATACACCAGCTAGTGCAGGAACATCATTAGGTACAACATCTAATTTCAACTTATCATTCATGAAGACATCAGCTAATTCATCATCACTACGTAACGCGTAGTCAATACGTTGTAACTTAGCCTGTATTTCATTCTGTTGTTTTTTAAGAGACAACCACTCTTCATTCAATTTATTTCTATCCATTATCAACTGCAATTAATATATTTCCACCATTTGAGCAACAATACGTGACTGCTCGCTATGGGCATTTACTTTTGCCTTCAAAAGCGCAACCATCACAGGAACCACTACGATTTGGTTCAATGTAGTACTGTTTACCTGCAATTTCGACTGGCTAATGGTTTTTGATAATCTCTGCTAGTTCAGGGTCATGTAACATCATACTTTCTTTAAGATATAACCTTGTGTGCAGTATTTAGTCAATTCAGCTACACAACTTTGTTTACCAAGTAAGTCACAACCATTGCAACCACAGATACTTCTCTCAGGGTATAACCTGTATTGTTTACCTTCGTATTCAATTAGTTTACCGGTGTAAACTACTGGTTTTACTATTCGTCTCATTTCACTTAATTGGGTATTGTGTGGTATATAACGCGTAATAGCGCATTTAGTTGTAGTTGCTATTATAAAATTTTAACTGTCAATACTACAAGAGAAGAAAGAAAAAGAAAGAACAAGAAAGAAAGGGTTTCTCCTTTAGAATCTACTTCCTAAAGAAAGAAAAATAAATAAAAAGAAAGAAGAGAACCCCCTCTTATTTAAAACCGAAGGTTTTAGTGTATAAAAGCATTCTCTCCCCCAAGCTGACTCATTTTAAGGCTTTCTAAGCCATTATCTATATTCAACCTTACACTTATACTACTCAGTACCTAAAAGTGTCTTAAATCGCTTTAAAATAGCCTCTATGGGCATCTAACAGGTTATCATATACTAGACTGGATTTTAAAAATTTCTGAAAAATTTTTTGATTGGTATAAAAGTGAATGCGTGGAATTATCACATCAAACGCCCCCGACCCACTTCGCGAGGGAAGGACCCCCGCCTCGTGTTGTGTTATCAAAACTGCTTTATCATGGCTAAAGACATTTTCTGGTCTCTCAAGAGAGAGACAATATCAGCTGAGTGCGTAGAACTTACTGAGACTGAACGTAAAACTGGCTTCATGGCCAGATTCAAGAATCTCGAGACTGGCGTCACAGAGATTTCACGTCTCTTTTACAGAGACGGAGAGATTGCTGAAGGCGATCAGTTGCAATTGACCAAATGGTCAGCACAAATTGTTCCTGTCCAGTTGGACAGAAACGGTACACTTCGTACGTACCGTACGATACAAGGTCTGTCTCGTTCCGAGTCAGATGTGTATGCAGACGCTACGCGTAGTGCAACATATTTTTACGACAACGCCGTAAAAATAGACGCTGGACAACTGGCGTTTGCACGGCAGACCAGCTGCTTTGCCGATTTTATCGACAGAGCAGATTTTCTGCAAAGAATGGGCGAGGCTGAATAAGCCTCACCTGTTCTCAATAAATGGCCGTCGCACCTAGCAAGATAAAAGACCTAGCCAGAGGGCCGAACCAATTAACGTTTAATCAATAAACTTAAGAAGTATGAAGAAAGCAAGTAAAGCAATAATAGCTGCGATAATAATCTACTTACTTGTAGTATTAGCTATTTACCCTATTTTAACATTGCCTATGCGATTTATAATCGTAATTCTATTAGTAACATTATCAACAATTTACTATAAATTATACCTAAAATGAAAAAGATTTTATTCTTAGGCTTAATCAGCCTAATGCTTGCATCATGCAACCAGAGACCAAATATCGATGATGCACTTGAACTGTGGCAAAAAGCACAGTTAGAAACCGGCTACCGAAAGGATAAATACCTCGCCGATTTCAGACAGTATGCTGAAGGACTAACTGTTGATGATCTGGCTAAGTTGAAGACGAGAATTCAAAGTATTAAAGCCAAAAACTATCATCAACAGAAGCAAAAAGAAATTAAAAATAGTCTAATAAATGATATACTAGCTGAATAAGCTAGTGTATCATTACTTAAAACATAATAGAATATGGCATTGTAAACATGATCACATTCTTAGCAAATAATAGTAACAACCCAAAAGGTTATGATGTGATTATTGCAATAGCAGCAGGTATATTAATCTATATCCTATATTACCTATGCTCATAAAGAAAATACTTAACATCTTAGCTATTATACTGATAATCAGTTTGATATGCGCAGCAATAATTACTTCACCTAGAACAATTCGGGGTAGTGAGCCATTAGGCTATGTTGATCTTAGTATTACTTACCGTAACTACATCGTAAGTAATAAATTTCTCGCAGGTGATGACTATGTCATGCTCCTATTAAATCCAATAACAAAAGAATCACGTAGAGTTAAAGTGCGTGACCATGTATACATCTGCAACTATTTTGTAGGTGACACGATTAAATAATTATTAACTCTTAACTAATATGAAACGAGAAGACATCAAATCTTACAAAGACGCCTGTAAAGTAATAGGTAGAAAGCCTAGAACTTATGCAGATAAGCACATGAACCTATATGAACAGCTTAGTACAATTATCGCTGCATTGAATTTCATTAGTAATTGCAATAAACCATGGGAACCTAAATTTGATTATTACTATATCTATTCTTACTTATATAAAAAGAGATATGATAAAACTGCGGGCTCGTTCGGCATTTATTCGTATTATGGGGTAGACTGTTCCGATGTTAGTGTCGGTAATTCCTTGAAAATAAAGGAATTTGAAGATGGGCAATATATCTTAAATAACTTTGCAGAACTAATCCAAGATTGGTTTTGGGGTGAATAATAATTATTAACTTAAAAACATTATCAAAATGAATGAAGAATTAAAAGAAACAGAATTTAAATGCAATTGTCGTAAAAGCAATTCATGTTTAACGGCAATTCTAGTGGCAATTGTTGTAATCTTAATAGGTTGTATAATCTATTTAGATAGAAACAGAATTGCAGATTTCTTTACTGGTGAGAACCAAACTGAAGTACAAATTGAAGAAAATGAGCCTGTTATCATTGAAGATGCGCATTTAACAATTAAAGACTTTCTTGAGATGCGTGAAGTAATGCGTGAAGAAAGACGCATAGACAGTGTATTCTTATCCATACCTGAAGTAGTATTAGTTGATATACTAACTCAGCATGGTACATCATTGTCTAATGCAGATGTAGTTCATATTTATGAAGCAAATCCAAGAGACTATAATAAAGTTGTGTCAGGGGCTAAAGCCCAACAGTATGTTGAAGACAACATCAAGCGTGATGCAAATAACGACTCGTTGTTAAACAAATAAGCTTTAATAATGCTTTTGTTCATAATTACGTATGGTGTATATGGTTCGTGAGAATAGTATACACGCTTTCACTGTGAGAATCAGTAACAAACATGTGGGGCTCATATCTTATCAAAAGTGCTAGCCTTTTAGATAAGTATTAGTGCAGGCGTTAAAATCATGCCGTGATAAGGTATAGCTGATTACTATACCTGCTATTCGTAATTAGTGAGTATCAAGAACTAAAGTAAATGTGTTTTATGGTGTTTATTGTTACACTAACGCTAGTGAGCATTACTAGTACTTATTCTGAAACAAATGTAAAATTGTGCAAAATGCTCTTGCACACGCCGTTAATCAAATAATATCAAATTATGAAAAGAATTGGAAATTTCTTATTTTTTAACATGGTTTATAAAAACGGTGTTGAAGAACCATGTGCTGTGCAATTAAGTCTTATTACAGGATTTAGCATTAAAATGCTATATGATAAAAGAGCATTTATACTAACCATTGATTATGATAATGAGGTATTTGTTGCAGGCGATGCTGATGAAAATATAATTGCATTTTCTAAAGCAGTGGAGGATTGGAAATGACAGTGTATAGTGCTAAAAATAAGCGTAAACTCACTGAAATAGAGTTTAAGAATAATCATTATTTAGCTAATTTACTTGCCGTTACCAAATACCTCGGTCTTAGTTTAGCTAATGCTAAAAAACTCTGTAAACATCCAGACATCAAAATTGCTGTTGATCCACCTATAGAAATCAGCAGTGACTTAGATACTGATATTATATTTGACAAATTAGATGAATATGATATAGTAATATCTGTTACTGTATCTAGTAAATAACTTAATAATATCAAGTTATGAAAGCAATTGTCATTAAATTCGAAGGTGCTATTAAAGACGAACCTAAATTAGCATCAAAGTTGAGCGACGTGATCGGTGAATATACTTCTGCAGAAGAAGGAGATATTACCATATTAAATGATGAAGAAGTAACTACCGCATTAATACGTATGTCAATAGTACCAACAGTAATAAATATCAAAGAAAACAAAGAAGATAGTATTTTGAAACAGATTGAATCTCTTTGTAAAGATATAATTACTCATATCGGTGCAACATCATTGAAACCATTAGCTGTTCATAACAGTGATTTGATTGCTTACCTGATTTCTACTAAAAATCAGTACAGTGAGCTGTTATCTAAAGTAGCTAAAATAAATGGTAATATGACATATACGCGTCATCGTGAAGTATTGAAGAATTACGGTCTCGAACATATGCCTGAATTAATTCGCGATATTAATCCAATAATCAAACTATTCTAATGTCACAAAAAGTTAAACCTTGGCAAGCTACTAAGAATCCTAAGAAGCAGCCAAAACATGCTAAAATGGTGCCTTATAACCGTTGCAAGGCAAGTACTAAATAATATTGAGGTGATACTCATTATTGTTGCTATGATAGTTAGAGGTAGATATTCCGCCAGAGTATCTACCCAAACTATATAATATTATTAACTAAAACTTAATAATGTGGTGAATCCAATCAACATAAAGACCTACAAATAACCAGAACCCTAATGGAAGCTATATGCAAGAGTACAATGGACTATACAACGGTCAACCTGTTTATAAACAGTTTATGAAAGAAGGAAATGGGTTTCCTATGAATAAGCAATACAAATAAATAGGGTAGGTCTTTTAATTTGGTACTAACAGAGTGTTAAATAAATTATTGTTAAATCAATTAAAGCTTAATCAAAATGGCAGAAGACAAAAAGATGAATATCCTTACGCAGGATATTGATGGTGAAAACATCCAAGATGTTATCGCTAACTCTAGTAAAGTAACTGAAGATATTGCAACCAAAGCAGCTGAAAAGATTGCTGAACGTCGCAAAGAGAAGTTAACGAACGAGTTAGTTGCTGTTGTACAGAAATGTGAATTTACAGTATCCTCTGCGGTATTGCAAGTTCGTAGATCCAATCGTACAAACCAACGTATCAAAACTTACCTGAAGGAATTATCAGCACTTGCTGAAGACATCAAGAGTGGAAAGAAACCTGTGTCTGCATGGGATAAAGAAGCTCGTGAGATGAAGAAGCAGTACGATAAAGACTTAATTGAAATCGGTAAGAGTATCGATGAATCACAGAATGATTTACGTGAACTCTTCCCAGATTCATGGCAATGGAGATACGATGAATTAGTACCGGGTATTAACCGTCGCTAATTCGATTAAAAATAAAAGTCCACTAGCGTGGCTTATTTACTCAAGTCACTGAAGTGACTTTCATAAAAAAAGAAGTTCCAAGTTTAGAATCTTTGAATCAATAACTTTAATGCGTGAGTCGGAAGTTGCATTGCGCACAGGGCCTGAGTCGCATTACAGACCTGAATTAACAGGTCTCATACAGTATCTTTGAATCAGTTATGAGGGACCACAATGAACTACTGATCATAAGTCTGAGATCGCGACAATAAGATTGTCCTCTAGAAATAGAGAAAAGCTTTAGTCGTGGTATCAAGCATAGACTGAATGATGTGAATCTTCGAATCACAGTGTATAGGATAAAAGCTGTCATCATTCGTATATCATCAAGATCAGTATATAGTGAACTAACCATTTACAAGACCATAGGGTATGTAGCTTTGGTCGGCTACATATCCACAATTGACTGTTAGGTCTATGGAGCAGTCGTACGGACGAGATTGTCGGAGATCTCTACCTCCACTATTCTAATTAAATTTTTCATAATTAAGCGTTTTAAGCCATTTTAAGACATTTTAGATGCAAATTGATATAAATCATCCAGTCAACCTCAAAAGTGTCTAGAATCGCCTTAAAATAGCCTTAAAACGCATTCTACGGGGGTAAAATGGATTTGACGGCGACAATGTGAAATAGAATAGGTCAATAATGCGAATAACTGGCAATACAAGTTATGTTACTGACTATACCCGCTTAGTAGCGTAAGTAAAGTCTGGGGTAGCTCCGTCTAGCAACAGAGGTGAGCCTCGTCGTATCCCCGCGAGTAATAAATAGGTTTGGTGTTGTTGCAAGCTCTCGACCCTGTAAAATGTTAGAACTTGATGGATTAGTGAGTAAGCTTTGCGTGGAGTGAAGCCTTGGATTTTACCAAGAGATAAGGAGTTCGAATCTCCTACTCACTACATTATTAACAATTTAAATCAATTAAATTATGAGTGTTAGAAAATTTATCAGAGAGAATCTTCCAGAAGCATGGGATAAAGCTGCTACTGAATTGAAGATGCGGACAGAATTGGTTGAGCGTCTTTATGGTGCAATACCGCAGTACTATAAAAATAGGTATCATTATAAAAAAGCAATTAAAATACTTTACAGAATATTTGATACTAACGTAGTAGATTGTAACATTATTCATTTAGTTGATGCTACTGATATTAATTTAACTAAATGGAATGAACTGAGTAACAAAATTAAAGAATACGAGTATCAATGTATGTAAAGTATTTTGCTTGGTTTAAATCTAAGCACGAAAGAACAGAGTTTATTAAATTGCTCAATTCAGCCAAGTCTGATATAGATGCAATAAATAAAGTGATGCAAAAGTATCCAGAACTATCATTATCTGAAGTGTCTGGAATAGTCGATAACTTTAAAAAAGAAATCAACAAATGAAACTCAATCACCCCGGTATCTATAGAATAATAGGTGACCAATTTGAATTATTAGCAAATGTAATTGGTGAAGCTCCGTGCTTAAGAATTACTAATGCACTATTAATCAATGATTTAGTGCAAAAGGGTAAATTTACTGTATTGCCTGAAGATTCAGTTGAAATACAAGCAATATTAACCAACCCTGATAAATTTGTCTTTCTAGAGTATGAATACTCAGAAATATGTTCCTTACCATCTTATCGTAAATCGATTCGTGGTACTAAAATGCCTAATATTACAAATGAACAATTAGAAGCATTTACTAATAGATATATCCAAGATGTATCGGTATTTGGTAGAGGTATTGCAGCCACTAAAGCATATATGCTTGAAGTAACAGGTTGGTCTTTGGCTCAAATTAATGTGGTATTAATGAAAATAGCTAAGCAACAATTAAATTATGGTAATACATAGTTTAACAAATCATATATATACTGTTTGGGGCGCTAAATATAGTGATTTTAATTGGCGTCCTGAATGGTACACTTTTATACGTATTC
This sequence comes from uncultured Bacilli bacterium, assembly GCA_947632415.1. Taxonomy (GTDB): domain Bacteria; phylum Bacillota_I; class Bacilli_A; order RF39; family UBA660; genus UBA3631. The sequence goes on along the minus strand of CANRPB010000001.1, from coordinate 50,316 downwards.
AAAATAGAGAAATTAAAAAGAAACCATTTGGATCGTATAAACATGTTGCTCATATAATCTACTTCTTTGATAACATGATATTACAGAGAATAGGTAAAGACCACAGAGTTACATTAGACGTGCGTATACGTATCGTCTGTGGACTAATCAACAATACATCACCGAAAATACTAACTATACCCATGAAAAGAGAATTCATGGAATGCATATGGGATATATATAAGAAATTCATGAATGAATGGTACGAATACTATTACCGATACATTTTAGAGCTACCATTCTAGGTTATAACAGTTTGGTTATTGTTATAACCACTAACAAGCCTAATATTATGACAGATGAAGAGAAACAACAGCTCTTAGTCTTCATCAACAAGGCTAAAGAAGGCGACCAGAATGCCTTCACTATGCTTTATAATAAATACGTACACGTCATTCATAATGTCATATATGACATAGTGAGAAATAAAGACGTAACTGATGATTTAGTATCAGTGACTTTTACTAAAGCCTATTTTAAATTAGCTACGTACACATATCATATTTCATTTGAAATGTGGTTAAAAACAATAGCTATAAACAGTAGTATAGACTATATTCGTAGAACTAAAAAGGAAAAGTATGATTATGAATTAGATGATGAAGAAAATTTCTATCAAGTGAGGAGTTCGGCCGACGATTCACCTGAAGAAATATATATTGGTCATGAAACTAATTCACGATTAACTGAAGCATTAAAAATGCTTAGACCTCATTATAGGACTATAATAGAGTTACGTACTACTGAAAATCTATCTTATAAAGAGATAGGTGATAAACTTGGGATTACAGAATCACAAGTTAAAGCGCGTTTAAATAATGCGCGAGAGAGATTAAAACAATTGTTAAACTAAAAACATTACTAACTATGACACCAGCAATTATTATTGTTCTAGTAATGGCAGCATTTGTTATTGCTAGATTGTTTCGTAGTACAAAGATGTGGTGGAAACTACTCTTTGCTATTATGACTGGTCTATTAGTAGGTATGTTAAGTAAAGGGTTAACTGGGTCTAAACACCCAGTTAAACCAGTTACTGAACTGATTAGCACCATAAATAATGCTGATCCTTTAATGTGCATGCAAAGCTTAGTAGCTACAGTGACAGAAGGTACTACCGTTTGCCAATCTGGGGTTGCAGGTCACATCATTAAAGATGAGGTATTGTTTGACGCACTAATTAGTAAACATACAGGTACTAATGGAAGAAACCCACCAGCAATTCAAAATGATAGCTAACATTTCAACTATCTTTAATGTGTATTTAACTAATTTATTTAACATTTTAAACTATTATCAAAATGGCAGAAATGACAAAAGCTGAAAGAAAAGCAGCATTGAAAGCAGCAAAAAAAGCTGCAAAATTAGAAGCTAAGCAAAAAGCTGAAGAAACTAAAGTGGTGGAAACACCAAAAGTTGAAGAAGTGAAAGTAGAGGAAGTAAAGACTACTCCTACAGCTACTGAAGTAAAAGTAGAGGCAAAGAAGGACACCCAGAAAGCTCCAGATAAGCCTAAAAAGAAGACAGAAAAGATTCCTACTATCATTCCAGAAAATGCTGATACTGACTTAAAAGGAGGTAAGAAAGCATTGGAACGTGCAGCTTCTTTAATTGGTGGAACAACGGGTATTCCCATGAGTGCACCAACATCTAGTATAGATGGTAAAGCCATGCTTGCTCATGTTATGTGGGAAAAATATGGTAAGAATGAAGAACTCGTTAAGAACTATCCGGAATTGTATAGTGACTTGATGAAGAGTATCGATGTTGTTACTCTATTGGCATTAGTCGATGTCCGTCAAGAATTGCTTAGTAAGAATGAGAAAGGTGAATTGAATCTGCTCATAAGTGAAGATCAAATTGTACCTTTGCAGAACATGGCAAGCATGTTAGGTATTAAACTAGCACCTGCCAAAGCGTTACCGGGTAATGACGGTCAAATGAAACTTGATTTCGCTAAATCTGAAATACCTGAAGATTTGAAACCGAAAGAAGGTGAAGTAGTATCAGTTGTACCCGAGCTTGATCCAAAGAAGATCACTACTGAAGAAGAATTGAAGGAAGCACTTCAATATCTTATTACTAAGACAAAGAACACTGCCGCAAATATAGTAAATACTGTTGAGTGGTATCGTGTCTATTGTTTGGGCAAAGAAAATGATACTGATAAGAGACTCGCTTTAGATGATAAAGGAGTTGATTATTGGATTCAAGAAATATTTAAACTTATTGAGCCGACCGCATTAATGAGTGGCCTTGGTCAGGCTATGTATACTTATACATCACTAACCGGTTCACCGTGTATGGCGCATTCCATATTGCACTATCACATGAGTAAACTTGGTTGGTCTGAAGAGCAAGTAGCATTGGCGTTACGTGAATTGCTTACAACTAAATTCCGTTATAAACTGAAAGATAACGAGAAGCTTGATCCCAAAGAAGATAAAGCGTTGAAAGCAATTACTGGTATACTTGGTGAAGAATATATCTCTAAGTTATTCAACGATTATAACATATCTACTGAAGGACTTGAAGAGAATAAGAAAGCTCAAATAGAAAGTGATCGTAAAGCTGCTCGCATGATTCTTGGTAGTGTAAGAACTAATTACTTTGATAAACCAAATAAAAAGTTCACTGAAGATGATTTACGCCTAGTAGTAGGGCAGATTATTAATCTGTATCGTGATCCTGCTGATCGTCTTGCAGAATACTGTCAAGATACACTGATTGCTCCTAAAGAAGGAGAATATCCAGCTACTGAACCGGAGAAAAAAAATAAACTGGTTTAAGAAGCTTTTACTAAAAATAGGTATTCTTGAGTAATTAATCAATCAAATGAATAGGAGAATATTAACTGTAGCGGTAATGTTCGTTGTTAGTGTCTTTATTGGCAGACAATTATTTGCAACTACAGAAGTTGTACAGGCACAGCCTGTAATTCCCTCAATTGTGGAACTACCTAAGTTCCCTATAGTGAATAAAGAGGAGAAAAAATCTGTAGACCAAATTGATGTAGAAATAGATTTAGCTACATTAAACGTGTCCGTAAAAGGAACAACAGATGCAATTGTGAATGTAAAGACTACTGGCGAACCAAAGCCAGTAGTTAAGTGGAAAACTAAAATAATAGAGAAAGAGAATTCAACAGGGTATCCATATGTTAAGTCTATAGGCAGGGTACCTGATGACGAACGACCTCAATCTATATTACAATTAGTAAAGAATCATGAACAATAAGGTTATACTTAAACAAATGATACGGTTGTCTCGTATCATAAAGGAGCTTAAAGAGGCCAGAGCAAAACTGACCTCTGTTAATGCTCAAACAGATTATTTTATTATAAATGGAGATAATTCTGATTCACTTTATAATAGTACATGTGCGAGTATAAGAAATTGTTTATATTCAGAGAAGTACTTACATTTGTCTGTAAGTAATGCTTGTGAATGTTTGGATGGTTTTAACGCGAAGAGTATGGATCCTATTGATTATATCAGTAGTAATGATATAAGAAATAAATTCGTAGATATTTGTAAAGGTAATAAGATTGTTGCAACAATCGACCTAATAACAGGTAAAATTATCAGTTTAGAACCAGAACAGAATAATTAATGGCAGACGAGAAATGCCTAGTGGTAAATAGTTAATGATAATAACCACTTTAAAAATCTATAATTATATCATAGTACGAGAGGAGTAAAACTGTAGCGTAAATCACTCCGGGGAAGTCATGCGGTAAAGTACACAATAGTACTGGTCGCGCCCGTCAGGGAGTTTAACTCATTAGTTATAGCCCGAAAGATACAGAATCCGAGAATATGTCAGGAGTAGTTATGAGATGCTCCATAGCCGCAACAACGGTGAGATACTCAAAAGGTAGGATAATAGCCCATACTGGTGAAAAAGGTAGGGAAAGTGGGAGAGGGTGAATAGCCCACACAAATAGTATGAGAACCGGCTGGCGATATTAAATGTGAAGAACCCTTGATTTAGGAGCTACAAGAAGATACCCTAGTCATAAATTAATTCAAATCGGAGAGATATAGTTAGTAGAATAAACAAATAAAACTACTTAGTAACAATATCCACAATCTCCAAAATAGGAACGAAATCCTTATACTCGTTATTAGTTTATCAAAAGCAGAATCAAACAGGAGTATGAACACGATGCTGAAACAGGGACAATCCGGTTCCTGGGCTAATCCTTTGGAAAGAGAAGCCGAAACATACCAAATACTGCCCATTACAGGCACAACCGGTCTCCAAAATCGGTCAACAAAAGCGTCAACTATACGTCCAGATAGGAAAATAGGCTAACTCTAGTGTTCTATGCACATCAGCTGTGATGCAACATGCAATTGTGGATGTTGGAACTTGCATATATGAAGGGAGGAAATTACTGATACTAATGTAAGGATAACCGTGTTATGGTACATACTTATACAAAGTAAGGATATGAAAGCTGGAAACGCAATGATCCGTAGAAATACGACTGATTATCGTGGAGCAGGAGCCAATCCTGTGCATTACCGTAACTAGTGTGCTGCAAAAGAACTTACGTATAAGGGATGAGGTATATGAGATTGATACCGTCTTTCAAGTCTAAGGTGACTCATGAGTTTAGTCGTGTAGATGAGTATAATACAATGAGAAATGACGAGGCAAAAACAATAAAAGCCTAAAATGCGATTATGAGGGCGCTTTAACCCTGAATTTAGAAGCGAACACCTTTAGCAAGTGTTATTACGTAGTAAAAATGAATTTAGGAGATGCTTTGAAAACTCCTTTAAAAACAAGCAGAGCTTAAGTATTTCAAGATATGTAAATACCTTTGGAAATTAGACTAGTCCATTCCAGGATTTTGGATAAGGACCATCGTACAAAATAAAAATCGAGTACAATAACTTACTGGGTATTAGATGTAATACAAGATTAAGAAGTTGTTTTGGCTAGTAATTGACCCGCCACGACTCCAAAGCGTGTCATGATTGTTAATCATTAATAAATGGGAAGTCCAATGGTAGTACAGAGATTTCAAACTATTGTTGTAAGATAGAAGTTAAGGAGTACGAGCCACCCCGACTGCCAACCGACATTGCTGACCGTTAAGACACTCGTAAAGTTAGTAGCCGCAACTACTGATGTGAGAGAACGCTGATTCGTTAGCATCCTGTGTCAATTCATATACTGTCTCTATATGGTTAATAGTACACTCATGTCGAAAATTATTCCATGAGCAAACAAGGGAACGATGATAGGTGGAAATCCTAATGTTCGTGCAGTATAAACAAAGAAATCCTGGAAATGGTACAAGTGGGTCATGCTATATGCAATGAGCTTGTGAGTTTAGTAACGTTAGATAAACGACCTTCAATCGCGTAGATTGTCGTAATACCCGGAAACACTAATAGGCTGAAAAGATGCCATTGACTTAGTTTTTCATATTGCATCTAATCGCGATATGAGATTACGGTGAGGGGTGCGTTAAGCATCGAAAAAATTGAATCTTAACCGTCGAAACGGGACGATAAAATTATATTAACAAACTATTATCAAAGAATTTATCAGTAGATATTTTCAAATTACTCTAACAGTTTATTATCATGCATAGAAACTTAGTAGGTTATGTGATTGAATTCACTTACTCCATAATTGAGTAACCAGTAAATGACCGAACAGTGAGGAGATTATTAACATAGTGTATAACTTGTTCGTATTGGTATATCAAGTACGGACTCAAAAAGGAACAATTATATGGAAGTTTCAGTAAAGAGTGCAACTGCACCGAGTTTAGCAGCACAGGTTATGGCACGATATCGCCAGACTGCGCAGAAATATGGCCCGTTCTTTGGGCAGCAGATATTTACAATCGTAGCACAAGCACCAGATCTTAAGTATAAGGAAGATGTAGCTACAGGTAAGAATACTTTCCGTCAGGAAGTAAAAGCTTATATCCTTAAAGCTATTGATGTTGAATCAGTATCTTTGTTGGAGAAAGATGTAGATGGTCGTCCGAAAATCGTATTGAACGAAAAGAAGAATGATCCGTCTTTAGTATTTGAAATGGTTTCACCTGAATTTACTAAAGCAACACGCCAGAACGTTATTGAATGTATTGAACGGTTGAATAAACCGGGTTCAAAGCCGATGTTTTTCACTGCTGAAGAATTACCGATGTTGAATGATTTGACTAAATTGTCTAATCAGAATGTTCTTAACTTCTATGAAGAAATGTCACGGAAGTGTATGCAGTTGGCTGAAACGGTTCGTGGATATATTGACATGAATCAGCGTTTGCAGTCAGATTATTTACGACAGTGTGGTTTGAATGATGATACTACCGAAATTCATGTAACAGCAACTGTAACAGAAACTAACGAATAATAGAGTTTATGGATGGCAGACTTTCTAAAACAAGAGTAGAACTTCTGCGAATTCTAATATGTTCTGAACCAACCATATTGTCCAAAGTTCAGATCTGGAACGGAGGAAGTAAAGAAACGCCTAAAAAAGTAAGTATTCAAGAGGATGGACGGGTCTTCTTATACTATGGAAGTGGGCCGTTATGGTGGCAAAGATTATTTAATACTTATGAATCGGTGAGTATTATAGATGTCTCTATTAGTGTTGCAGATGCAATTACTGGTTCTAACGGAACTAGAAATGAATTAGCTTTTGATGAGATTACTAAAAGTATCATTGACGAAGCTAAGAAGAGAAAAGATTATGATTGCATAGTAGATATTCTATTTGATTGCATGCGGAATTGTTCTGATGGAGAACTCCATTCCAAATGGATTAATCAGAAGAATATTGAGAAATATGCAAAAAGTAAGGACATAACCGATACTAACATTGCTGTGGATGGGCTCAGTGCTATAGTCGGTATAAAAACTGGTGGACGGATAATCCCTATTACACTCGGCCGGTTGGTAAAAAGCAGAGAGTATTGAATTGGGTACGATCTAAAAACTAAATAATTTCACAGTACTGAACTGGGTACTGTTTTAATAGTAATTGCTGAATAGGGTTTTTACTATTATTCATCCGGTAATGGTTAATATGGGTTCGATTCCCATACCGGATACACTGGTAGATGTAATTTGGTCAAGTATTAATTTAAAAATCAAATTGCGTATGAAATCAATTACATCATTATATTTACTTGGAGATAAGAATAAAGGTAAAATCGGTCGTATTAAGGAAATTTCTAATGAAATTACTTTCTATTGGAATAAAATTAAAGAAGAGAATGTTATTCCGCAAGGTGCGAAACGTAACTATGACTTAAAAGCATTGTTACAGAAAATCACTGAATTGTCTGATGAACGTATACTTCTAAAACTGTATATGCAGTGTATTAATATGGGTTATAAGAAGTTTACGGAGTTACCTAAAGATAATAATTATCTCAACATCTTTACTTTATGCGAAAAGTCTGAAGCACTATTTCATTTAAGTAAGATTAAGACTTTAGATCCGAAATTAAAACGTTCTAAAGGTAAAAAGAATCTAGACAAAACTGAAGAACTTACTTCTGCATATATTGCAGGTTTGAAGAATAAGTTACAATTAGAAATAAATAAACTGAATAAAGATATATCAGACTTCAATGAAAAGGCAGAACTTGACATTGAATCTCCTGCTTTATCCTTAGCAGTATAGTATTAACCATTTAATTATCAAGATTATGAAAAAGAATAGGATACAGAAATTAACCGCCCAAACAAAGCGTAACTATAAAGAAGTAATAAAAGCCAAAAAACGTGTAAATAGTCGTAAGAAAACTATGCCAGAGTATAAAACTGTTTGGGGACCGGGACCATCTAAACTTATAAAATATAAAGATGGGAAAGTAATAGGCTTTCGAAAATGTATAGGTAAGCATCAGAAAGACTTTAGAACAAAGTTAGCTGAAGCTTGCATGGAAGAAAATAAATCAGTTAAACAGGCTAAAAAAGAATTAGTTAAATCTATTTTGCAAAAAGCAGGATATGATTATACTAGAAGCTATAGCCGCCAAGAAATAAAGAAATTCACCAAACTAGTTAAGAATAATTTATTCGTTAAAACTAGTCCCCGTGTTTTAACTGATGATGAAATCAAAGAAAAGATTTCAGCTCGTAAGGCTAAACGAGCTATGGAATTCGAATCTCGTCTATATCTATCACCATTTGGCATAAAAGGCGTTAAACCACATTATAGTGCAGCTGAATTAAATGTTAAAGAAGTGACAGATAATAGATCGTTTCAGTACGTAATACAGCGTAAGAAGTCAAATACTTCTGACCAGTATTATGATTTTCTAACTGATTACATTAAAGCTAATACGTTAGAAGATGCTAAAATGAAAGTTAAAGATATTGCTAAGAAGTATGAAAAAGATACTTCCTTTACTGGTATTAGAGTAAAAGACAGTAAAGATAACAGCAGTATGTTCTATAGTAGAGGAATATTACTTGATAATGCAGCATAATATGAGAAAAATCGATGATTTAGATGTGATTCACATCAAGAAGTTAGCAGACCAAGCAATACGTATTAACACTGAAATACGTTATGGTCAAGCTGTATATAATGCAGCTTATAAGTTATTCCCTATTTCTACTAAGAAATTGACCGGTAGAGAATATGACTGTTTTTATGACAGTGATAAGATAGATATATTCTTAGAAAAATTACGCGAGTTCGACGCGGAATAATATCGAGCATTTTTCATAATTAAAAGAAGGTTTCCCATATAGCTCAGTTGGTAGAGCTGCTAGGAATAGTGCGATTAGCGTCAGTTCGAGTCTGACTATGGGATCTATGAGAATACGTGATAAATTAGTTTTTATATATGATATAGAAGTATTCAGAAACGTATTTCATTGTACTGTATTAAATACTGAAACAATGGAATTAATGAACTATGAATGCTCTGAAAGACGTAACGATATAGAGTATATGTGTGCCCTATTTGTTAATGCTGATGCTTACTTTGTAGGTTATAATAATATTCATTATGATAACCCTATAGTAAACTATTGTATAGAATACTTTTCTAATCCACATTATTCATATCTAAAGATTTGTGAGTCGATCTTTAATCTATCAAATGTTATTACACAAGACAAAGATAATATTGATAGATGGAAAAAGTGGAAGTATGCAAATAACTTCCTCACAATAGACTTACTTACTATGCTATATAGTAAAGCATTACGAGTATCTCTTAAAGAAATGCAAGTAACTATGATGTATAAGAATGTTCAGGAGTTTAATCATGACTGGTCTGTTCCTTTATTGGCTAAAGAAATAGACAGCATGATAGAGTATAATGTCAATGATGTTATGTCTACTTATGAACTATTAACTAGATGTGAGAAAGACATTAAATTGAGGATAGATATAGAAGATAACTATCACATTAAATGTCTATCTAAAGATGGTGTAGGTGTTGGTGTAGATATTCTTAAAACAGAATATATGCAACAGACTGGCATTCAATGGGATATACTTAAAGATTTAAGAAGTCCTAAAGATATGATACCTTTGAAAGATGTAATTCTACCATCTATTTCATTCAGTGATCCAACATTAAAAGCTTTATTGAATGAGATGAAAACGTTAGTAGTATCTCCTGGCAGAAACGGTTGGAACAAACATTTCCTATTAGGAAATCTTGAAGTATCTGTTGGTGTTGGTGGTATTCATAGTATAAATCAACCTGAAGTAATTATACCGAAGGAAGATGAACTACTATTAGACAGCGATGCATCCAGTCTATATCCGAGTTTAATAATTCAATATGGATTCGTACCACCACATCTAAACAAAGAAGTATTTCTAGATATATATTCACGTATATATCGAGAAAGAATAACAGCGAAGAGAGAAGGTAGAAAATTAGAAGCTGATACTAAGAAATTAGTACTTAATTCAGTAACAGGCAACTATCAAAATGAACATAGTTGGCTATACTCACCAGAGGCAGTTATGAAGATTAGAATAAACGGTCAATTACTGCTTTTAAGCCTCTCTGAGCGACTTTTAGCTTTAGGAGCTACAATCTATCAGTTGAACACTGATGGTGTCTTATATGGTCTTAAAAAGGCCAAATACGACGAATTACAAGCTACTATTAAAGAGTTTGAAGAATTCAGTCGTTTATCCTTTGAAACAGAACAGTTTGATTGCTTTTATCAGTTAGCTGTTAATGATTACTTTGGTAAACAAGGTAATTCTATAAAGGAGAAAGGTATCTTTATAACTGATGTTAAGTTAGGTAAAGGTTTAGAACCTAAGATTATACCTAAAGCTGTAGAGAAATACTTCTTAGAAGGTGTATTACCTAAAGACTATATACCTACAGTAACAGATATTAAAGATTTCTTAATGTCTGAAAAAACAGGAAAACAGTGGAATGTTGAATACAATAATATTCCACAGCAAAGAACCAATCGTTTTTATGCATCTACTGACGGTTACTTTCTATATAAGTGGAAGTTAGAAGATGGAGAGAAGAAATATCAGAATATGCTAACCGCATCTGGTGTTACTCTCCTTAATAACTTCTCAGATTTGAAAGATAACCCAAAGATAAACTATAATTACTATATAACAGAAGCTATGAAAATCATAGCTCAATTTAAAAATAAACAATTGAAGTTGTTTTAACAAAGTTTAACAGAGATTATCAGTACTTCAGTTCTAAATTATTTAGGATATGATACTTGAATTAGATACTTCTCTATTAGACAGATTAGATATATCTATTAATCAGTTAGTATTTATTACTCTTGTATTGAATGACATCAAAAAAGTCAATCAAGACATTCAAAAACTTCTCAGCCTTATAAATGAAGAAGAAATACAAGAGTTAATATCTCAAGGCTTACTCTCTATCCATTATGATGGAGACACCAAGGTCATAGAAAAAACAGATAAGTTAACACAACTTATTAAAGAAGATAAAAGCTTCTTTGACTATTTCTATGATGAATTTCCAGTTTATGTTACTAGACCTGATGGAACAAAAGGGTTTTTAAGAAGTAATATAAGCAAATGTAGAAAGGAATATAACCGTATTGTTGGTAAATCTAAAGCAATGCATGAGCATATCATGGAATGTCTTAGATATGAAGTCAATAATAAAGCCATAACAGGTCAACTAGGTTATATGAAGACTATGTGGAAATGGCTCACTCAACATGAGTGGGAAACTATTGAGGAACAAATGAAATATATGGAGGAAGAATATGGAACAAGTGACCAAATTCTCTAACGTATTAAAGATTCAACCTATATCAATTGCTACGAATGAAGCAGTTAACTATATAAGAAATAGGAAACTGCATAAAATCCAATCACTTAAAACACGATGGGATAAGTTTAATAAGCAATGTATGGGTGGAATTGAACCTAACACGATATACACTATAGTAGGTATATCAGGTTCAGGTAAAAGCTCATTTGTTAATACGCTTGAATCTGATTTAATAGATCTCAATCCAAATCAGGATATTGCAGTACTTGATTTCTCATTTGAAATGGTATCATTTCGTAATGTGGGTAGAAAATTAAGCAGTAAGTTAAGGCAAACTACTGCAGAGCTGTATAGTGCTGATTCAACATTAGATGATGAATTGCTTAAACGTGTAGAGGAGGAATCTAAGAAGATAAAAGATTATCCAATATATTATGTAGATACTCCAGGTACCGTTGAAAATATAGCTTCTACTATAGAATACTTCTATGAAAACTATGCAAAAGGTAAGAAATTCATTATTATCTTAGACCATACACTACTAGTAGAAGGACAAGAATCTGCATTAAAAATCATTTCTGATTTACAGAAACTGTTTATCAGGATAAAGAAATTGCCTGATACTACTATAATTCAGTTATCACAGATGAATCGGAATATTGAGAATCCTGAAAGGATTAACAATCCGTCTATGCATTATCCAATGCGTAGTGATATATCTTCTGCTGATACTATCTTTCATGCTTCAGATTATGTTATATGTATTCATCGTCCGCAACTACTTGGTATAACATGTTACGGACCAAATCGTCTACCAGTAAAAGATAAGATTTACTTGCACATATTAAAAAATCGAGATGCTGGTGAATCTACTATACTAAGTTTTGAGAACGATTTAAAATATAACAACATCATTGAAACAAAGGTAGAAAATCAAATGAAGATTTCATTTAGTAATAACATGTTTAAAGGCTGAAATTTATGAAATCATATACTTTTACTTTACCGAAGAATAAAAAGAGTGCTAAGACATATAAAGAATCCTTGATGGATCGAGTAATTAACGCATATCCCTGGATGACAGTCGAGAGTAAAATCGATTATCCGTATAGTGCATATGGAATCGAACTTGCTGGTCCTGGTGATGCAATCACACTGGGTTTGAGCAAGACTCATAACATCAGTTGGTTGCCGGAAGCATGTCTGTCATGTCCGTTTACTTGCTATGGCAATAATGTCATTAACTTTGACTTAGAAACTGAATTCTTTAAGGCAATTAGTGCTCTTGATGAATATGCAAAGGAAAATTGTCCGTTTAATATGGACTACGATTTTAAAGATGAGTTCGGTACACCTATTAAAATCTTTGACAATTTTATCCAGATTGGATATGATGTAATTCCTATTGCAACTGGTTCTTTGAACCATCTTAAACCGAAAACTAAGAAAACTATAATTGATATTACTATTAATATCAAGAAACGTGGTTTATTTTAATCTATGATTACTTTACCGAAAGAAAAGACTAACCCTACTGTTATTAATCCAAAATTCCTTATCTTATTTGGGAGGGCCAAAAGTGGGAAGAGTAGCCTTATGGCTTCTATAGACAATAATTTAATTATCGACTTAGAAAATGGTTATCAGGCTCTTTCTGCTTTGGTTATTCAAGCAAGATCAGTTAAGGATATTGCGGACATAGCAACAGCAATTAGGGAAGAGATTAAGAATACTGGTAAGAAACCGTATAAGTATATAACTATTGATAATGCTACTAGATTAGAGGAGATTTGCATGAGCTATGCAATTCAACTCTATAAAGCTACTCCACAAGGAAAAAATTATCAAGGTACAGATATTCGTACTCTACCACAAGCTGGTGGTTATATGTGGCTTAGAATGGCAGTAAAGAAAGTAATTGATTTATTTCGTGATTTAAGTGATCATCAAATTTTAATCGCCCATACAAAAGACCGTCAAATAAATGTGGAGGGCCAAGATATGAGCGAGATGACATTAGATCTTACTGGCAAATTAGGTGATATTCTATGTGGTGAAGCTGATGCAGTTGGTTTTGTTTATCGTAAGAAGAATGAAACTATAGTATCTTTTGAAGGTGGCGAAAATAGCATAAGAGAAGCTAGAGCCCCACATTTAAGAGGTAAAAGAATAGTAGCTGCAGAGAGTGATGAAAATGGTAACATTACTTTCCACATGGATAGAATATTCTTACCAGAGTGACTTTAACAGAATTATTAAATCAGTTTAAAGATATAAAGATATGATTTTTAGTACAGAATTAGCGAATAACGTAGCACTATCTGATAATAATAGTAAGTATTTAGAAGCAGGTATTCACGATAATGTGAAATTAACTAGAGTTAGAACAGCAGATTCACCCACTGGTAATAAGTTTATTGAATTTACGTTTGAAAAAGACGGTAAAATCGTAACTCATACCGAATGGGAACCGAAACCTCGTGAAGGTTATGATGAAGCAGCTAATCAGTCTAAAGCTACTAATCAGGTAACACGTATTATGCGTATACTTAGATGTTTCTATCCAAAAGAAGCATTGATCTTTAGTGGTAATTCATATAAAGAGTTTACGAATTGGGTAGTATCCATGCTAAATAGTGCTAATAAAGATACTTTACTTAAGGTAAAGATCGTTTATAACGATAAAGGATATACCACATTACCGAGTTATGTTAAGTTTGCCTTTATTGAACCTATGGAATTACCTATGGGTTATTATGAAGAAGGCAAGAATGAAAGTAAAATAACTCAGTTAAATATAGACCAGTTTACTAAACCTGTTGTAGCAGATAAGGAAGAAGTAGTAACTAATCCGTTAGATGCAACTACAACAATGACTACTGGTTATTCAGAAGTGATAAGCGAATTGCCTTTCTAAGATAACATACCACAGCAGCCTACGCTAGGCATAGTATAGCGATACGTGGGTAGTAATACCCACGTTTTATGATAGTCTTGAATACTGGAACTTTGGGGAGTTCGAATCTCCCCAAGACTACTTATTAAAATATATCATATGGTTTACGATACTACGAACATAGATGATAATGTCAGTGTTACTCTAGATTGGATATTAGCAAGAGTAACAGACTATGATATATATACTGCGTATATTGGTGAGTTTAAAGTAGGTAGAGTTTATAACTCTCCATTGAGAAAGGACAAAAATCCTTCCTTTAGTTGTTTTTATAGCAGAGACAAGACTAGGATATTATTTAAAGACCATGGTACAGGTGACTATGGTGATGTCATTAAATTAGTTTCACTTATAACAGGTTTAACTAATTACGTTGACATTTTAAATGACATAGTAAAAAAACTTAAACTTACCAATGATGCAAAACTCGTTAGCTCTAAGCACTATATACCGTCAACAGAGACAGTAATCGGTGTTGTTAGGCAAGAGTTTACGCCTATTGACATTGATTACTGGTCTCAGTTTCATATATCTACTGATACTCTAAAGAAATTTGGAGTAAGTAGTATTAAGTATTATCTGTGTAATGGTGTCGTAAAAGGTATCTACAAGGATACTAATCCAATGTATGCTTATAAGGTTTATAACCATTTTAAGATATATAGACCGTTAGCAGATAAATATACTAAGTGGCGTAACAACTTAACTCAATCAGATGTACAAGGATACAAGCAATTACCTAAAACAGGTGATACTCTAATCATAACAAAAAGCTTAAAAGACGTCATGTGTTTATATGAAATGGGTATACCAGCTATATCTCCTTCATCAGAAACAACCTTCTTAACTGACAGGCTCGTAAAGGCACTTTTAAAGCGTTTTAAGCGAATTTTAGTCTGTTTAGATAGGGATGTATGCGGAGTAAGAAATCTGCGCAAAATAAGCCTTAAAATGCCTTATTTGAGGCCTTTATTGGTCAATAAGCGGTATAAGGCTAAAGATATATCTGATGCAGTCAAGCTAAATGGATTTGAAACTATTAAAGACTGGTTAGAAAATGAGCTACGAAGAACTAGAAAAGAAGTATGAACCTTATACAGTTGAAGGTTATACTGGTATAGAATTTTGGTTGGATGAAGAGTATAATAAGAATGTATCTGAATTGTTAGATGCAATTATAAAGATATATCCTGATTTCAAAATGTACCAATTAAAATTGAAGTTTGACCATATTCGATTTTATACTAACTTACCACATATATTAGAGCGTATATGTGAACAGTACATAGAAGACGAATATCAGTTTTATACGATACGGAAAAAAGATGACGTAGAACAAGAAAGTAAGAAATGCGACTAAGATAGAAGTAGATGGTATACTATTTAAGTCTAAATTAGAAGCATATACATATAAAAAGCTGAAAGAAGCTAATATAGATGCGGAATATGAAATGCATAGATACGAGCTACTTCCAGCTTTTACTTTTCACAATAAGAAACATCGTCCAATGACCTATTTACCTGACTTTGTAGGTAATGGGTTTATTATTGAGTGTAAAGGCTTTCCTAATGAGGCTTGGCCTTTACGCGAAAAGTTATTTAACTATTATTTGTACTTACATGAACCTAAAACAGCGTTCTATGTTGTACATACGTAGAAACAAGTCGATGAGTTAATCGACAAACTAAAAACATAAAAACAGAAATTATGGCAGAATTTATTAAAGTAGGTAATGAGATCACAGTTAAACCGAAGTTAGAAGGATTAGCATATGAACTTATTAAAGGTAAAGTATACGATCTGAAGTACAATCGTATGGAAGGAAAATCTTATCTAGTAGAAAATGGTGATTTGAATATGCCAAAGAAACTGTATAAGCTAGATGAGGATAATAACTTTATTAACCGTGTGCTTACTTATTTCAATTCTGAAAGTTCTAACCAAACAACAGGTGTATTACTTGCTGGTACTAAAGGTACAGGCAAAACAATGCTCTCTAAACGTATTGCCTTAGAAAGTAATCTACCTATTATTGTTGTTGCAACTGACTATCCTGCTGATAAACTAAGTGCGTTCTTCAAAAACTTTACTACTCCTGTAGTAATCATGTTTGATGAGATTGAGAAGAACGATTATTGGTGGGAAACTAAGGATCTATTAGGATTCTTAGATGGAGTAGAGTCAACAGCAAAGAAACTTGTATTAATGACTTGTAATAGAGCAGAAAAGATAGACGAAAACTTCTTCGATAGATGCTCACGTGTTCGTTATTTCAAACAGTATGAAGCTAATTCTAACTCGGTATTTGTACGCTATATGGCAGAAGATAAGGGAGTTAAGAATATAGATGAAGTTGTGAACTTCATTAACGAATATATGAAAGTAAAATCATTTGATAATATTTCTGCATTATTAGATGAAGTTGTTCTCTTTGAAGACATATCTTTAGCTCAATTAGCTAAAGATATGAATATTTCTACTAAAGAAATAAAAGAGAAAAACGAGAATGAAGAAGAATCTATATTTTAAATCATGATTTTATTTCTAATGATAGTCATATGCAAGATGTCTAAACATATCCGTCAGGATATAGAAGACGAGATCCCATGGAATACAAACATGGAAGTTGAAACCGATTTATATTTAGCAGCATGAAAATAGAGATTCCGTATTATGAAGATAACACGCGAATATCAAACTCAGCAATCGGGTGGTTCTTAAAGAAAGGACCACGGTATTATAAGGATATGATAGACGGGAAAGAGGAAGGATTAAAACTACCTCAACTTGAACGAGGTACTATGATACATGAGTATATACTGCAACCAGATGAATTCTGGCATGATTATATTATACTTGATTATGAAGTACCTAAAGTAAAACAACAAAAGGATTTCTGTGAAGCTTATGCGAGCTCATTAGAGCTCATAGAAGACACGAAAAAGCTTCAGGCATACCGTAGTTCATATAGTAACCAGAAAACGTCTGAAATCGCCTTAAAAGAAGCGACAGAGCTATGTGAGAAGTATGCTGACTATATAGAAGCTTTAAAACATAACAAAGAGAATAGAAAAGCAATTAGCTTTGCCGATTTGAATATATTAAATACTATTAAGGATAATATATATAACCATAAGAAAGCAAAGGAATTGCTAACAGATATACCTGGAGTGGAATCTCATAATGAATTCCACATTAACTGGAAATTTAAAGTAAATAATTGGATAGCACCGTGTAAGTCATTACTTGATAGATGTATATTCGACCATATAAATAAAAAAATAACACTGATTGACTTAAAGACAACCAGTGACGTATATAACTTTAAGCATTCTGTTGAAGAGTTTGATTACTATCGGCAGATATGTTATTACTTGCTCGCAATTACTTGGTATATGACTGACTTAGGTATAGATATATCAGATTATGATTGCGAAGCATATATAGTTGCAATTCAAACGAATGATAGCTATGAAGTGAGAGTATTTAACATGTTTAATGAAATTGAGTTAGATAGTCGCAAAGACCTTATTATCAATACATTAACAGAATTATCATACCATTATCAGACAGGAAATTGGGACCATCCAAAAGCATATTACGATGGAGATGGAACTGAAGAGATCTGATACTCGTTATCTAATGGCATTCTATATATTTCCAATCGTATGCAAAGAAAAGAAAGATTTCAACTTAATACTTCATAGTAGATTTATAGGTGTATACATAGGTGATACAAACAAACCAGCTTGGGGTAATAAAATATTCGTAGTATTCAAGAATTTAGCACCGAAAAATTTTAAAACATTCTATAACAACAATGAATACGCTTATTCAAATTACTACGAAGAAATAGACGGTGATTGTTATGACATATATTCATTTCATATACCTAATAAATTTAAAACCGATACAGAATTAGTTTTAAATAATGAGTTTACGAAAGTATCTTCAATCTTTATAAGCAAAATAGATTGGATTTCATACCCTAAAGATAGTACAGACTTATTTAAAGGATATGATAAATTACATAAAAAACTAAGGAGAATAGATCCTAATGAAGTGCAATTAGATCTCAATAAAGTAAACAAAAGGGTGAGTATAACTACTCACCCTTTCTTGTATGTCATTAGAACATGGCAACCAATCTAGCGAATTCATCCTTTCGTCATCTTCCTCTAGTAAAGTAATTAATTTCGTTTTGAATATTTTGAAGTCGATAAATCTGATTAGATCCTGGTATCAACTTAACTGTCTTGTTAATCAGTTTATTATCAAATAGATGATTGCCACTCTAATACTCTTCGGTAGGATCAGTTAACTAATTAACCACACTAGCTACATCAGTAATAAGCTTCTGTGCAGGGAATGGGTCACGGAAAATATTAGTAAAGGAAACAGGATTAGCAACAAAAGTCAAATCAGAATAAAGTCTATATGACTAATATTTGACAAACCTAGTGAAATTATTCTGGTCATCATCTCCACCACTACCACCAAGTCCAGCAAAAATCAACAATGCCAGCATAGCTAAACCAAGTTCAACAGAAGTACGCTTAATGTTAGCTTTCTCCCAGTCATGTAATTCAGCCCATTTCCTAAAGTTACGCTTAAGTTCATTAACATCTTTAGCCTATACTCCAAAGAAATGTTTTAAGAATTCAGGCATATGCTATAACAATTCCAACCTAGCATCATTCCACATATATCTACGGAAAGTACGATACATACCAGTATTGACAGTACCTAGTGTATCATCATGTGTTTCACGACCTAAACGTCTAGCTACAAACGGTTCTATCCATCGTCTTAAAGCAAGTCCAAACCAGCCTAAAGCATTACTTTCAACTGCTACAGCTGCCCTCTAACCATCATAGTTACCATTAAGTCCCATAGATACTTTACGTAGCATTAATGAAACCTTAGCTTGAGTACCAGCATCAAAATTAGCTACTCTCTAATCATTAACTGTTAATTGGTTATTCTCATCAAAATCAACAAAATCCCACATAGAACCAAGGTTATTACCATCCTTATCTTTAGCTCTCATTTTCAAGAAGTAAGCTATAACGAACTTACCCTATATCCATCTTTCACCCAAAGCAGTTAATGCATAGATATAGTTACCAGGACTATTAGACATAGCACCACGTAAACTAACACCTTCACTACCATCAAATATGTGGAACCACTAACACAGCTTATTAACTTTATTTTCTGGCGTAACTCTGAATGCATCCTATATTATCTAAGGTATAGCTTTCATGAACATCTTATGAGCCTTACGATAACTCTTAAGATCGATATATTTACCTGCTACAGCTTCTTCCCATCCGTGGGCATCACCAACTAATATGTTATTAACCGCTGATACAATATTACCAGCCATCGCTTTAGTTGATGAGAATTTAGCTATAGCCTTCAAAATCAATGCTTTCTCTACCTTATACTTACCTATATTAAGCTAACCCCTACCTTTTATACGCTCATTATAGAACACCTGATCTACCCAAGCATCAAATAACTTCTTAGTATTACCAACATACTTAGTACCTTCTTCAGGATTACCGTAGTTAACCTAATCATTCTCATAAGTACGTCTAGTAGCTAATATAGACTAAGTATATTTTATATACTCTTCTAAGTTACGCTTAACCTTATAAGTGTTAGCAGCTTCATAATATCTAAGGAATATATCAGGTAAGTTGAATGACTATTTATCTTCAGTTATACGCTTGCCAGTATACGGCATAGGTACTTGATATATCTTATTGCCATTTTCATCATAGAACTCACCATGTATCAGTTCATAGTCATCCTCCATTAAACAGAATGCATCCTATATACCCAATTTAACAGCAGAACCAACTGAATGGGTTACAGCCTATTCAAGTTTACCTTTAACTATAGACGGTAGTCTACCACGTAACTACAGTGGTAATGGTAGATTATACTATTGATATTCATCATTACTTATCTCTGATAATGCTTCCCATAGTTTACGCTTACTGTCATTCTCATCAAGTTGCATCATCTTATCATACTTCTCATTAGCATACTTATCACTAGGTTTCCTGTGATTAATATCTAGAGTACGCTACAACTCAAGTAAGAAATCACATAGTTCATATTGATTAATCTTATTATCCTTAGCTACAGGTCCATTCTTATCAAATATGAACTTCTACCAACTCGCTTTCAGCTTACCTTTATTGAAGTTATCTAGTATGTTCCTAAACAGCTTCTAACGCTCATTTTCGGACTCTATTAACTCGGTAAGGTAACCCTCCAGCTAATGAGAGAAGTCCTCGCTATAAGCCTCTAAATCGCTCACAGGGCTATTCTCGTCATACCATTCCCTTCTAGCCTTTCTACGTTCCTCTGCAGTAAGTGTAGTCTAACCTTTTAGCTCATATTCAAACTTTTCTCGAGCATTTAAAAACTAAGCACTAACATTACCAACTAAATAGCACTTACCGTCTTCAGTTATCTCAACGAAATCATCGTACATCTTACGGAAGTTAGATAATGAGTTATACCCGTAATCACTATAGTACTGCTTAACTAACTTATTAAGTCTATTCATCATGAATATACGCTTATGGTTTACTTCTTCCATACCTTCATCGTACATCCTAACCATTGATTGGACAAACGGGTCTGTTGACTCATATACTGAAGAGAAATACTAACCTATAGCATTAGCTTCAAAGCTCTTATCAGCTATCCTAGTCTAAGCTTCTAACCACTTGTTCTATTCTTTAGTTAGATAATCTTCATTATCCTATATCCACTAGTCCATGTAAGCCTTACGTCTAGCTACGAATGCTTTACCAGACTCACCTTTCTACTGTGGGTGTTCTTCAGTATACTTAGCTTCCTACCTTTCAATCAATCGCTGCCTATAAGCAGTTACACCTTTAGATATAACATTCAAGTATAGTCTCTTACCCTAGTTATCATAGTAACCTTTAATGATACTTACTGAAGTCTATAGTTGATTTACTGCTCTAGTCAACTGTGATACTTCAGACTTATTTAATAAGTCTTCATTACCAGCTAAGAAACTACTTATATTATTAAGCACATTAACTGATTCAGCTATCTGATAGTACTAAGCTAATTTAGCTAATGACCACTGAGCATTCTCACCTTGCTTGGATAAATCCTATAGGACTTCTACCATTCTATTAAGCTAATCTTGAGTATACTGCATATAAGCTAGCATAGCATCTAATTCTGATGAACTATCTACTCTAGCCAATGCAACTCTACCCCTATATGCAGCTGATTTACGATCACGACGTGTAGCTATAGCAATCTGAGCATTTAGTTTATTACGTATCTTGGCGATGATATTGAATGCATCATCCATAGCAGCTACAAATCGCTTACCTGCTTCAGGTGTAGCAAAATCAGAATAATCTTCATATAACTTAGCATTAATATCCCTATTAACTGTAGTATCTTCAGACATCCACTGTACACCTGCTTTCTTATCATTAATCGGTATACCAGACCATCCACCAGTCTCGTCTATATCAGAGCCAAATATCTTGCTAGTATTAATATCAGTTATCTACCAACTACCATCTCGTTCATCTACTTCATACACTAAAGGTATTATACCCCGCTTAGTAACATTCAAACCAAGCTTCTATAACATTTTCTGGTACAGCTTAGTCTGGAAATTATATGCATCTGAGCTAGACTTAAGACCTTTGTTCTTACTAGTAGCATAAGAGAATCCCCAAAATCTTTTACCATTTGGTTTTTCTTCTTTACCATTATACTTTACTAGTTTAGTCTTATAGTCAAGTACTACATATTCACCAGTTTTCTTATCACGTAGTATCAAGTCAGTGGTACCAGCAGCTTGAATACTTTCATCGTACATCATTGCTTCTGATGCTACGAAATCATAGTCTACCAATAGTTTCTCAGCTATCTGATTCAGTTTGATAGCAGCTCTTTGACTGATATTAGAGTATCTACTGAGATTAAACTTACCATTGAAAGTATCCTCAAGTACAGCATGGATCATTGTACCACGTGTTCTAGCGTCATTTGATAGTTTTTTCTAGTCAGCATCTTCTAGCGTATCATCGTAATTATTATAGCCGAGTTTAGTCTTTAAATCACTAACTGCTGTTAATGCTATGCTGCTACCACGTAACGAGTAAGTATGTGATGCTTCATCAAATACTAAATCGCTAGCCATTTTACTTAAAGCTAACTATGCTTCATCTACGCTTAAGTTACTTGCGGCTTGATGTCTTACACCAAATAATTCATAAATTCTATTACCTAAATCACGTCTTTCAAGGAATGCATCAGTTATAGCACCTAATAATGCTTTCTTACGTAATTCAGTACTAAAGAATGACTTAATCCAGTCTAAAAACTTTTGGTACCATCTACGCTGTTTACCATCTAACTCAGCAACTCTACTACCTATAGCTGATACTAATGCTTCTTCAGAACCAAAGACATTGATACCTTCCTTCATTATCTTTGAGTTCTAGAACATAGCATAATAGTAGTGAGCATATTCGTGTGGTAGGGTATCAGCCCTACCGTTCACGAAATCAACTAAAACTTTTAATGCTCCTAAGTCTATTTCACCTAAATTACCACCTTCTAATGATCTTCGATACTCAACTGATAATTCAGGGTATAAATCAGCTAGTAAGCTTGAAATCCTTGTAGATGCTGCATGTTCCGCAGCATTAGTTATTGGACTACGACGGTTAACCTCAGCTACTTTCTATCTAACTGGTATATTTAATGATTGTGTATACTGGTTTATAGCTGTACTAGCATCGGTTACTTCACCGTTCATATAATTCCATATACGGTAGGCAGCCTCCATAGCAGCGTAGTTTTTACCAGTTCTCTTACTTCTCAGCTCTGAAGACTTAAACTCTTCAATACTAAGTGGTTCCCCACCGAGTTGTTGAACAATCTAGTTAAACTGTTCAACAACTTCATTATTATTCACATTTGGGCACATATATTAACACTCTTTACTCTTTTGGTCTTCAGAATCTTTCTTGTTGTTTATATCCGATAACATATCGCCAACCTTACCGGTTATAGTGTCACTGAGAAATTCCTTCACCGCTTTAAAATATGCATACAATTGAGGCGTACGAGTTTCAGTTATGCCAGCGATCAAGCTATTTAATAAAAAGTCTTCATTCGGGAATACTACAGCGTCAAACTTACCAGATTCCCATAGATTCAATATATCTCTAACTTCATCACTAACAACATTCATTACTTGATTCATATCTGCATCTGTCCATCTTGCAGCTTTATAATCGCTTAGACCGTGATTTTTATAGAACCACTTCATAGTTGATATAGGAGCTGCATTAGGCAAACCACGTACTACAGCAGTAGTTGGATTACGCCTGCTACCAAACCCACCAGTGCCATACTTGTCTTTATACCAACCTTCACCATATTCCTAACCACCAGATGTTCTATCGGTATTATCAGTAAATATGTATAGTAAATTAGGATGATTTATAGCATCTTCTCTAGTAAATTGTGCACTATATCTTAATCTACTATTATCTGCTGAGCCAACCTTACCACCACGAGACAATGAAATGATTTCTCGATTGGTAGAATCAAATAATTTAACAATATTTACACCAGGATACTTACTAAATATCTAATCAGCAGCTTCTTGAATTTCACTTCGATTGTTGAACAATAAGGTTACTGTACCAGTAAGTTCAGTATCAGAACCAATGAATTTATATTCATCACCAACTTTAACTAACTATTGGAACGTAGCGCCTACTTCTTTAGCGTGGTTAACCATTAGAACATTAGTATCAGTTGGTGCCTACGATAACCTTGATAATACTAACTGGGTACCTCTATGGTTACCAGTTTCAAAGTATCCTCTGTACGGATCATTATCTGCATCAAATAACACATTTCCAACTTCGTCTACATCAAATACCTGGTATCTAGCACCATTCTTAGTTAATGCATTTACTACTTCATCCTTAGCTTTGTAAGCCAATTTAACACCATTAGATTGTACTTGCTCAGTTTCAAGCTGTGCCAAGTTCTAAGCAGTAAATCTATGGTATCTGTTATCACTCATCAAGCCTTGAGTCTGCTTATTGAATAATGACCTACGATAAGGAATACCATTTTCATCATAGAATACAGCACCATCTACACGTATACTATTGGATATATTACCATACTGTCTATACCCAAGTTTATTCATCTTGAAGTATATTGGATTATAATATACCTTAAGTTCACCAGTTTTTTGATCAGTAGTTTCAGTCCTTACCACATTACCGAGTACGTATAATGTAGGAGTTTCCTCCCTGCTAGTCTATACTTTGATATATTTAGCATACCTACTACCCATATAGTCACGTCTGAGCTTATTAGATGCTTTACGAGCTATAGCTACTGACTTATCACCAATTAACTATACGTTAAATGAATTAGCTTTACCGTAAGTCTTAACTACTGGCACAAACTCATCATCACTTATAGACAGCTAAAGTATAGCTTCATCGACTAACTGATCTAAGTCACCATAATAGTCACCAGACTTGACAAACTCATTGAATGTAGTATTACCATTACCCATATTAGCTTCAATGTTGCCTAATTCTTGTGGTGGAAGCATATCATAGAACGATGATTTGACTGCAGTACCTGATGTGGTATCAGTACCACCTGTCTGATAGAACTACATAACAGCAGCATCAGTTATCCATTGTCTTACTTCTGGATTACCACTATGGAATAATTCTGCTATACTATCCTATACAGCCTATTTAAGGTTTGGATCTGTAGTAATTGCATTGTTAACTACAAAGAACCTAGGCGCATTTGAGTTCTTACGAGCTCTAGCATATTTGACTATCTCAAAGAATACTGAACCTATATTATGCTCTTTCTCGCATAGTTCCTTTATGTGGTCATATCTAGCAACTACTGATAATTTCGGGTCGCAGAATAGAGTATATAACGGACTATAATTTATCTGTCCATCTGGAGAAGAGAAACGATTAACTATGTACTGATCAAAGAATATCTTAAAGATAGCTTGTTTAAGCTTTGGCACTGCTCTACGTAACAATTGTTTACTATAAGGGCCACGCTTACCGAATATATCACTTAGCCTAGTACTAGCATCCTTAAACAACTATGAGTTCTCTAAGAATATGTCACTAAACATGCCCATAGCATCTCTAATAGCATTTAACTTCTCTTTTAAGAATGAATTCTCAAACAGAGTATCTGGATTAGAGAAGATTAAGTTATAATCTGATTCATAATCATCTACATTCTATAGGAATGCCATTAATTCAGTTACATTCTTACCATATTTCTTAGTATCTACCTAAGCTACTGATATAGCTTGTCTATACCTAGACGCAATAGATTGAATATATGCAAATGCAGAAACATAGCACTGTTGAGCCTCTCTAGTAGGATTCTATAATTCAGCCTTAAGTTTCTCTGTAGTAAATAGATCTGGTTGAATACTAAATCCACTTCCTACACCGGCAGTATCCGCTTTAACTTTAAATATTGCATCTTTAGAACCACGCAGCTATTCAGAAACATACTACTTTACACCTGGCTGAGCTATGAATCTAAAGGTATCCAAATCGAAACCACTAGCAATTAAAAAGTTAAGTACATCATAAGTACCACTATTAATATTAGCTCTACCAATGTAATTGTCTTTAGCAGCATCCACAGAGGCATTAATCATTGCTGAAGTAACATCCAGTAAATATGCTATACGCATAGTATCCTTGACAGTCAATGATGAATGACCTAAACCGTGTATACCTAATTTCTCTAACTACGGATCAGTTATAAAGTCTAATCCAGTGGTTTGCAAATAGTATTGGAATACAGAGTTAAGCGCCATAGGACCAATTGTAGTATCAGAATTAGCATTTTGCTCACGCATTTGTGCTTGATGCGCTGGTGTCAATGAGAATCCGTCATGGTTTGTATTATCACCTTCAACTTTAACCTCTTTAGTCATAACCGATTTTACTGGATCAGTACATACGTCTAGAGGAACAGTAGTATGCAGTAAATTACTATCACTAGTCAACACTGATTGGAATATATCCAATAACAGATTCTCTTTCTGTTTAGTATTAAGTTCGTCCATATGGGCAACTAAGTCATCAAATGTCTTATACTTGTCCATATAGTTTACTTTCTCAATACCATCATCAGTTATATCATAATTAAATACTGCAGTATACAGTTTATCAATATCGAAGTCTGCACCAGTTAAAGCAGTAAGTGTAGTAGGTAATTGAGCAACAGCACCTTGCGATGCTGGCATAACATCAACTATGTCAATTGGGATTACAGAGTTTTGACTCTGTGTAGGCACACGATATACTAATGAAGGTAACTTATCTTTATTGTTAAGTAAGAATCTACGTTTATCGTAGAAACTAGTTAAAC
Organism: uncultured Bacilli bacterium; assembly: GCA_947632415.1. Classification (GTDB taxonomy): domain Bacteria; phylum Bacillota_I; class Bacilli_A; order RF39; family UBA660; genus UBA3631. Next base: position 23,582 of record CANRPB010000001.1, on the reverse strand, counting down.
CATTATACTTCTTACTTAACTTAGCATTTTTCTTAGCTTCGTTGATGACATCGTTGAACAGTAGTATAGATACTCTAGCTTGCATCCTAGTGACTGTATTTCCATTCTCATCAATATCACCAGGCGATAACAGCTCCTTATCGAAGGAAACACCTTTCTTTAACGGATGATCTTGATCAAATCCAACACTTACAACCTGATATAAAGGTAAACCTTTAATGTGCGTATCAACTATAATCTTACCTACTTGAGATAATAACCTAGACTATATTTGATTACCATTAGGTAATAGAGCTGGTGTAGTTATAAAATCACCGTTCTCATCTAAATCAAACGAGTTTATAACTGATTGTGATGCACCTGAATCTTCAAGTATCTTCCTTAATTTAGCTACCAGTTTTCTCCTACCTTCCTCGTCAAGTTGACCTTCGCTATTGAACCCAAATGTACGCTTAAACCGATCAAACCCATCTCTAGTGAGTGAGTTAAACGTAGCAGCATATAACTCATTTAATTGCTTACCATTTAACTGTTTACCAGATAATGAATATATGTTACCGACAGTATTAAGCATTGAGATCTTAGTTAGCTGGGTCAACAATGTACTATTCGGGTTAGTATGAGCATCAGTATCGAGCTGTTTACCTAACTGGTCAAAGTACTGTAACTGTCTAGGTGCTAAGTTCAAATTACTATTGAAATTACCATTCTCATCGTATAACTGATAACTAAACCCACCGCCAGTCTTAGTAGTACTATCAAACTTAACGAATTGCGTATTTGAGTCATGCATCAATCGATATAGATGTTCAGCGTCATGATCTTCAGTGAATATCTTGAACATTGGTACCAATGCAGTCTTGTCATAGATAGGTATATATAGTGGAGTATCAGTATCAAACTACGGTTTATTACCGTAGTATAGATACTTCATTGGTGTAGTATCTATCTTAGGTATGCCATTCTCATCCTCCAAGTAAGCTAATATCTTACCACGGTACTTAGCACGCTGTTCCCTGTGTTTAGGGCTATTCAGCCTATCAGGTGAATTAAAATTATGTGCTGGATTATATAGTCTATCACTATCAATCCTAAACCCATTTAATGTCTCATCATCGATACCTAACTGATGAGCTGCCCAAACCATAGCATTCCAGTCATTAGTCAGCTCACGGTTATTATACATCTACCATAGATTATCGTAGTGTTCCATGAACAACCAGCAAGCTTCCTGAATGTCTGTCCAACCATCATCACTACGCTGCCTTAATTCCCTAAACATGGTTGATGATATATACGAGGTAGCATCAGTATAGTTTTGTGACAGATAACCAGTATAACGATTTAATACGTCTTTAACTATACTTTTAGCGATTGCAGTATCAACACTAGCATCGTATGAACCATCTTCATTCTACTTCCTGAATACAGTATAGTCTTTAAATGCACCATTGAGTACTTCTTTCTTAAGTAACCCATCTTCACCTAACAGTTGCTCATGACTGAATGATGGAGTAACTGCACCTTCTTCTGTGTCTACGCTATAATCTATCTATACGGGTAAGCCTAATGACCTATTTACCAAACCTTCAAATACATCGTAGTCTATCAACTTAGTAGTCTATATAGTAAGTGATTGGTATACATTACTATTACTCAAATCATATGTGTCATCAGCTGTCAAAGACATAGGTCTAGTACCTTTCGAAGCATTCAAACCAAACGTAGATACAGGTCCTGAGTAACGTTTAGTCATACCATCAATTGTCTTACGATAACGCTTACCACCTTTACCAAAGTATGCCATATCACCCTATACCAACTTCTCATACTCGAGCATATCAGACATGTGCCTAATAGCAAATGTAGCCAACATTAGTAATTCGGTGGTATATTCGTCAGATGATTTGTATATCTTAGCGTAGTCACTAACCAAGTTAGTAGGTATTAAACTACTAACACCTCTAGACTCCATTGCTTTTATAGTATCAGCTATACCCGGTTGTAATACTTCAGTTTCTATAGCATTCAACAAATCTGGATTATTGATGTCCAACGTATCGAAGTCTATACCTTTAGCACTTAACCTAGCTGCTACATTAGTAAAGTGTCTATGACCATAACCAGCTCCTTCACGTAAGTCTATATGAGAAGTATTGAATGATACCACGCGACCTTGCTTGTCATATACCGGTTCATTCTTAGTAGACTCAAAGTGATATGTTACTACTAACTTATTTAGAGCATTGTTTATCTCATGAAGGCCTTCAACCGATTGCGCTTCACTAGCAGTAAGCAACTTAGTCTGTTCAGGTATACTTAATTCAGAGAAACTTTGAACAGTGTGTTTGGTGCCATTTACTCGATTAATAACTTCAATGAAGTTATCTCTAGCAGCTTTAGCATCCTTTATTGCAGCTACTTCATCTAAGAAGTAACCAGCAAACACCTATTTAGCACCGATGTTTATATCGTAACTAAACTTACCACTTGCGGTTGCTACTGCATGAACAGGTCTTTCTAATGCTTCTATAACCAAACCAGTTAAATCAGCAGAGAACTTCTTATTAGCCAATACTGGGAATGCATGGCCACCTAACCATTTACCAGAATTGTCTACTTGAAGTACTGTAACCATACGATTTATCAGCTCTACATCAGGACTAACATACTTATCTGATTGTGCGCTATTAAAGTTATCTGAAGTCATAGTCTGTAGACGAGTATTCAATTTGGCTTTAGGTAATCTACCGCTCTTTAGCCAAACTGAATGACCAGCGTATGGGTTTTTAGCTATTGCATCTCGCCAATTGGATAATGCACCACGTATAGGTTTAGTCCATAATTGGAATAACCTAGTGATGTAGTTATATGCTCCAATAGTGTATATCCTAACACCTTTAGGACCGTTCTAAGACATCATCCTAGCTTGTCTAGGTGCATAAGAACTAATGTTCTTTAAGAAGTTCTATAACTCTACATTCTCATCAATTATCTTCCTTATACGCTGCTTAACACTAACTTCATCATTCTTAACTGATTCACCAGTAATACCAGTAACATTGTTATTTATGATGTTGAATACACTTATCAAACTCCTGAGTGCCGTATTATCAACCTAACCAGTAGATACACCACCATTCTCATCCCAGATATAACTCATAATCATGTCTACAGACTGTGATAAGTCATAGTCACCATCTACAAGCATACCGAAACCATTTACTTCATAGGATAACTTAAGTAATTCAGCTAATCGCTTAGTTAACTCGCCTTTATTGTACTTAACGCCAGCTAAAGCATTTATCAGTTTAGATATAGCTTCTTTGGCTTGTTTAGCATTAGCACTCTTATATTGATTATTATCAGGTCTAGTAGCACGGTTGATTAAAGCACTAGTTATTTGACGTATAAGTGCATATCTGACTTTAGTAGTAGTTTCATTCATGTTACCATTATAACTCCTAGCAGTAACAGCAACTACATTACCGTATTCATCAAACTCCTGTTCGTAAGTAGTATTCTCAAAGCTATGTCTATACCTACAAGTAGAAGTGAAGAATTTGTTCTGTAATGCTTGATTTACTTCAGGGTCATCATCCTAAGTAAGGTACTCATATACAGCCTGTACTGAACTATCTTTAACTGCATTCTCTTTCAGTATCTCCATCATCTACTCTTCACTGGCACAATCCTGTAGTAACTCAGTAAACTTGATATACATCTAAGCTGGGTTAGCATAATCTGTTAAACCCATGTAATTGAGTTTATTACCAGTAACAGTATCTTGTGGTATCACCCAAAATAGTATTTTAGTAGTAATATCAGCACTATTCCACATGTTACGCTGCAATGAATCACGCTCTTCGGTGAATCCAAGGTTCAGACTAGCATTATCATCTTCAGCATCTACTTCATCTTCATACTCTTCAGTATTATCGGTATCTTCATCTGTCTGATTGTCAACAGCATCGGTTTCCTTATCTTCTAGAGTGTTCATCAACTCATTGGGGTCGGTCTACTGCTTATTCATCTTGAACTCCCTACGAAGTAAATTCTCAATTCTTTCAGTATAATCAGCCCACACAGCGTCGTCAAGTAACATCTTATATACGCGCTGTTGATTCTATAACCTAACATAAGTAGTTACATCATCATTAGCTAATGCAGTAATCATTGCCTATGTTAAGCCATCGTGAGTAGCTTGCATTCTCTACCTGATAGTATTGAATACAGGGCTAAGGTCATGATAACCATGTATAGTATCAAGTAGTTTACTATCAGTTACTAGGTTAGTTAATATAGTCCTGATGAGTTTAGTGTGTTCATTATTGTTCTTAGCTACTACTACCTTGCCATCAAGACTCATGATACCAGAGAACGGCGCATCATGATAGAGTTCATTGAATAACTCTGCATTCTCTTTGGTAGCTTTGGCATACGCATACCTACCAGTATACATATCTTCGAATAAGCTCTGTATACCTCTATAACCAGGTTGAGTACGTAAACCAAATATCTTACGTAACATCTTTGTACCGTAGTCATATAGTTTCTAGAAGAACGATACAAACTTATTATTGCTATAGAAACCGGTTACACCCTATTTCTCATACTTGTTAACAAAGTCCTTGAATAAGTCTGCTGCAAATTCCTCAACTTGCTGGTCAGACATATCTTTAGTTTCTTCATATTTAGCACGTATATCAGCGTATAACTATTTACGTTCTCTAGGATTAAGTACGAATAAGCTTATCTTATGAAATGCTTCATGATCCATTACACCAGCAGCCACTTGACCTTTAGCTGATCTATAAATATGCATAAAGGCTTCAGTACATTGGCCAAACACGTATATGAACGCCTTACGGTTACTATCGTAAGTAAACGGCATATCACTAGTAAACCTTATCTCTGGGTTACCTAGTATACGTACTGCCCTGGCTTGTGCTGTTTCATAATCTTCCTTCTCTACATATTTATCTAAGAAGTTAAGTATGCTACCGTAGAACGGCGGTCTCTTAGCATATTCAAGGTATCTATTCCTAAGCTGGATAAGGTCATCCTGACGATCCTATATCTCTTCATTTAAAGTCATTAAGTCAGTACCTTTGATACCTAACTTACTGTTAGCATACTTCAATAAGAACTCTAAGAACCTGGAATCATCATCATCGGTTACCTACTCCTGAACAGACTTAAATGCCATAGGATCACTAGCTATAGCACTCATCAACCTAGTTAAAGTACTTATCTATGTAGGGGTGGCTGTAGAATGCCCCTGTGACGCATTTTCAGGCGTTTTAACGGACTTTTGTGTTGCAGGTGTAGGATTATTCACTCCACGACCTAAAATCACGCTAGAGGGCTTAGAATCGCTTGTAGCAGGTTGTTCTACTTCATCTGCAAACGTGGGTTCAAACTCAGGTGCAGCTAATTGTTCTTCTATCACCTAAGGTGTAGCTTGAGTGGCTACCTAAGGTGCAACAAAGGGACTAGTTGCGGCATGTGCGGGCACTATAGTAATTGGTGCCTAAACCGGTACTTGTGCTTGAGCTTGAACAGCTTGCCTCAACGGTACTTTAACCTTTTTAACAGACTGTGAATCACCTTCAGTAACTAAGAAACTAGCAGTATATTGCTTGTATACCCCACCGTCTTGCTTACGTGATTCCTGATACCCTTTAATAGCAGCAAGATGATCACCCATTGTTACTTGCTCACCATTTGTATCAATAGGTATAAACTGACTTGTACCTAACTGCTGTGTTACGAATTGCGTAAATGAGTCTTCAGTGTAAGGTATTATCGCTGAATCAGATGTGACAGGAGCTGCAATTGCTTGTTGACTAGGTTGCTGCATTTTAGCCATAAATGCTTCCTTAGACACGAAGCCTTCATCAGCAACAGCTTTCTAAGCATTAGCTGCACTGCCTGCCTTCTTACTATTAGCTGGGTTAGGTATAGCCTTATTACCAGTAAATGAAGTGTTAATGGCAAGTATAGTGTTGTTATACATACGTGCCCCTCTATCAGGGTTAAGGTCACTCCTTAGTACACCTTTACTAATAACATAATGCTGATAGTCTTCATTACCGTCTAAACTGAATACTGCTTTGTCTTTAACTAAACCACTAACAATAAACTCTGAATCATCAGTTAGCTCGATATTAGCATTTATACCGACAGTAGAACCTTGTGATAGCAACTTACTCCTATCTACTCTAATCTGTTTCCTATTCTGTAGGAACTGGATTAAATCATTTAAGTTAGTATCATTAAGTATTTCTGAACCAAAATGAACCTGATTGTCATTATCTACGAATAGTAGACTAGATATTGCTCTACCTGATCTATCACGTTCTAGATTCTTAACACCTATGTTGATTAAAGTATCTAATAACTGATCTACTGTAGCAGTAGTGTTTATGATATATCCAGGTATTAGATCAGCTGGTATAGCACCATTATATGCTACTCTACCTTGTCTGACAGCATCTAATAACCTAGCTATAAACGCAGCTTGATGCGCAACTAATTTACGGCCATTTAAATGTACTATACGGTGTTTACCTGATGCATTCATCCATGATGGTAATATTAGGTATACTGCACCTGGCGTACCTGATACTCCACGCATTGGGATCATAGTACCATTTTCACTACGCAGTACACTAGCTTGACCAGTTCCATCCTTATATGAACCTATAGCAAATTCAACCCTAGCTTGTTTACCATTCTTACTCAATGATGATTCAGCTGTATCCTTAGCTGCGGTTTCTATTTGTTCTAGTAACTTCTAAGCTACTTCATTACGCATTACCTAGAACCCATCATCAAGACTATTGATGATCGCATTTATAGCATCAAATGCCTAACCACGCTTAGTTATAGGTTTACCGTTGTCATCAAGTAATTGGAACTAATGTGTCTCCGCATCGTATAAATCCTTAGTAGCAGCATATCTAGAATACTTACTGTAGTTATCATTCATGAAGTCCACTAAAGCTTTTATAGGAATCTTCTTATTACTAAAGAATTTCTATAGTAACTCATTTAATGGATCTATTACTTCAGCTCTAGTATCATCTATAATCTGCTATTCTGCTTCAACATCTGTTGTTGATACAGTCTTACCTGATTCATCAGTTTCTGAATATCTAACTGATCTATTAGCAAAACTAGGTAAGTCAAAATAGAATACACCGTCAGATTCAACTATGTGCAATGAATCTATCTGATCTATATTGCTCTGTATTACTTGACCTGGTTTAGCAAAGAAACGTCTATTAGCTACTTGCCCGTTTTTAGGATGATCATTACCAGAGATTAAAGCATCTGTGAGGCTACTAGGGTTGTTAAGTCTACCAAATTTCCTATTCCTAATGTAGCTACTGATTAACTCCATAGCAAATGCTTCTTTCTACTGTTCAGTATATTCACTCTGCTTAGATGGATCTGGTGAGAACTGAAATTTGATATTATCGAATCTAGATTGTAACTCACTAAAGAACTAGTCAGGAGTACTTATAGTATCAATCAACTGATCTAACTGATTCAATATTTCAGCTATACGTTCATTGCTAGTACGTACTGGAGATTGCGGATTACCCAGAGCACGCCAAGTCTCGTCGTCATCCTTTATGAGTACACGTACATTACCTGGTTCACCAGTAGTACGGTTACCTGTCCGACTAAATAAACCATTAGCAATATAGTTAGCTACATTATCTGCAGTTACTATTTGCTTAGTGCCGCCTTGTAGATTACTATTATTAAAGGAGAAGAACTCATTAGCGAACGTATCCTATATCAAGTTAAATAAGTCATCTATACGCTTATTCTTCTCTACAGATTGATTCTTCGTAGAAGTAGACTTATAACCTATATTAAACAGTTTACTGTTACTTACGGTAGCATTTGCAAATGAATCACGTAGTATAATACCATCACCGTATAGTATACCTTGAAGTATAATATGTTCCAATACGGTTAAGTCAGTATCTTCATATTGCTGTTTAAGTTGATCTATAGTAACCTCATTACCAAATATAATACTTAGATTATTAGCAAAGGAATGATATAGTGAATTGGCATCACGATTAGCTATAGCTTGCTGTAAACTCTCTCTATGAGCTTCTTTAGCTGCTTTTTCTGTTAATGTACCTTCTTGAGGTAAACTAGCTATACGTCTACCGTTCGCGTCGTAGAATAACCTTGCTTCAGGGTCAAACTGTGGAGAGCCTACCTTCTGATTATACTTCTCAAAGGTAATGTCTATGCTACCTCTAGGTATTGATACTGTTGTAGCATATGGTTTAGACTTACGATTACGCTTACTTTCTTGTTCCTGAGTATCGTCATAGCCAGTATTGGTATCAAATGACATATTGTCAGCTTCAGTATCACGCTCATCTAACTGACTTTCAGCTGACTCACCAGCTTTCTTACGCATATGGGCATTCTACAGTAACACCTTAGCTAATTCAAAACGCCACAAGAACTTCTTAGAGAACTTACCGTCTTCAGTATAGGCTTGAGTTTCACCTTTGAGGTCTTGTACTACCAATGGTACATAACTCTTGCCTTCTTTATATCTAGGATTCCTCAGATATGCCTTAACAGGTAAGAATTTAATTATATTGAGTAATTCAGCTCTAGTTACTTTGATACCGTATTCTGGCTTAGCTGAATCTGCTGAAGCTAATATAACATAATCAGAATCTTTCTGCTGACCTACTGGTACATCAGTAAGCATAGCAGTAGCTTCGTCTAAGAACTTAGCTACTTCATCTACCTTACCAACTGATTTTAGATAAGCTATCTGTTGAATTAAGCTGTTAAACTTCTTTATAGCATTTTTAGCAGCTTTCTTTCTGCTATCTGGTACCGTCTTCCAAGAATCTACTTCAGATTCATCCATAGTATACGCAAAGAAACCAGACCAGTATTTAGCCTGATAATAAGGTGAACCAATTATAGCAGCAGCACGCTTACTATTTGTATCACCTAAGGAATATGCGACAGCTCTAGTCACTTCACTGTTTTCAGTCATATCCTCGATATTACCTATCTCGTCACGTACAAATGATGCGGTTATGTTAGCTACTTCATTATACTATACTGCAGCCATACCCGGAGCAGTAAAACGTTTAGCTCTACGTTCCTTAGCATCTGCAACAACTCTATCGTTAGTAAGCTTATATCTCTCGTTTACCGTTGATTTAGCTCCACTATTAGTCTTATAATAGATCTTATCAAGTAACTCATCACCGTATTTAACATCTAGCACAGCATCCTGAGTTACATTCTATTTAGCCTGATTAGTTTCAGCTATAGCTCCATTAGTCTAATCTAATTGCTTTCTGTAAGCGTCTATTAGCTCATCATCAACGTCTTCACCATGCCATTGTCTTGTTTCTAACTCCTTAAGTTGTCCTTCAAGCTCTTCTTTACCTTTCTGCAGTCTATCTAATATCTTATCAAATTGCTGCTCTTGTTCCTTAGCATTTGGTGCCTGCCTAGTTAGTCTAAGAGTTAAGCCGTTGTTCTCTGAATAAGTAGAATGGCCTAAATCTATGTTGTATAGATTACCTTCATCATCCGTGTAGGTATCACTATCTACTCTAATAGGTTTGCCATTCTTGGTAGTATACTTGCCTGGTAATTTATGCTCAAAATCTCTAGCTGCAGCTTCCTGGTTTAATGAATCTATATCTAGTAGATTCTACCATAAACCAAGTAGTTGTTTGTTAGCCTCTACTATATTCGGATCTTGCTTATTATCATACTACCTAAGCAAGTCTTGCACCATAGACCTTAAAGTATTTACTAATACTGGTTTACTATTGTTAGACGCTTCAGATAGAGTTCTAGCGTAATTTAGTGCCTTAGTTAAATCTGATCTAAGTCTAGAATTCATTGGTAACGACTGAACGAAGCTACCAAACTGATTGGTGGCTCTATCTAAGTTACTATCTAACTCATTTACTTTATTACCTATTTGTTCATTAGTGGCTCCAGCTAGCCAGTCTTTAATACTAGAGTATTTAGCTTGATTAGCTTCTGTGTTGTCTCTATCAACCTTTTCAGATTCCTATTGAGCTTGGAATGACTCACGATTAGCTTTACGGTACTGTTCTACTCTAGCTCTAATCTGTTTAGGATCACCATTACGTAGGAAATCGTATCTTTCAGCTAGCGTAGTTGATGCTATATCAGCAGCATTGCTTTCAGCCATTGCATTCACATAGTTGTTTATATCCTCCGGATTAAAATCACCATTATCGAATACAGTGTTCATGCTGTTATTGTAGCGATCGTTATCTGATTGAGTAAGTAGGTCGGTAATATCCATATTACCCTACTTCTTGATACGATCTAATACGGCTGTATCACCATCATTTTCTACACCAGTAGTTATATCATCTAACTGCTTAGTAAGCTGATTTATTCTAGCATCTAATTTGCTCAATAACTCTTCCTATTTGTTTGATAATGAAACTGGAGCTTCAGCATGCATTGCTGCTCTCTGTGCAGTTAAGAATTGACCATAAACAGTATTCCTAGCTATCTTAGCCTGATTAAGTTGATGCGCTAATGATAATGCAGCTATAGCAGCAGGTATGTTCTCTTCATTAGACAATCCTAACGCTTTAGCGAATTTAGGTCTATCCACTTTCTAATCTAGCGACCTGAGTATATTTTCTAACTACACATCAGCAGTCTTCTTCTGCTCTTCAGCGGCTTTGTTATCAGCATAAGCCATTGTAGTTAAAGCATACCAAGCGTCTTGCAAATCAGTATCTACAGCCTACTTGGAACCAGCTTTAATCTACTTCTAAAGCTCTTTCTCCTATTTGCGTACTTGCTTTAACTAACCTTTTAGTTTCTTACGCTCCTCACTATCAAGATCGGTGTTGTTTAGCAATTGATGACTAATATTAACTGCATCGAATTGAGCCTATTCTAATTGCTTGTTCAGGCTATCTAATTCTTCACCAGCCGCAGTAGTATTAGTCATATAGGATTTTATACGCTTCCAAGCAGGATCTAGTTGGCTACTCTTAATAGCAAATAGATTTGATGCATATCTGCCTTGTTCGTCAATAAACGCATCAATATCACTATCAGTAAGTTCACCAGTAGTAGGTTCTATAGGATTACCGTCTTCGTCTCTTAAGTTCCTGTTAGCTGCTTTAATCTGGCTTATGGCTTCGGTATCAAACTTATATCTACGAGTAGTATGCCCATCTTTACCAGTCTTGCCACTTTTTAATTCATCACGTAATAAGTCTAATACTTCTCGATAACTAGATGAATCAGCAAAGTTATACTTACGCATATTTCTATAGAATGCTTCCAGACTGCCTATATCTGCATTCTTACTCAACGCTTCAGATATATACTTACCCATGCCGTAGGCATGCTTAACATCATTGTGTGACTGTATAATTTCTTTAGCACCAAATACAGCACCTTGTGGAGACAATAAGGACATTAAACCACCAGCCCACATTTCTTCACCTAACTGATGATCATTCTTATATTGCGTATCGATACCTAACCAAGTAGCACCAGATAAAGCTCGATTATATATGTTATCACCTATATCTGATAACATATTGAAATTAGTTAAAGCATCCCACCAGTCATCAGAAGCTTGTTCATTGTCATACTGTCCCCTTAAGAACTCATTCTGAATTATATGCTGTGCGCCTTCTTCAGTACTCTCTTCCAAGAACGATATTCCTCGACGTTTAGCAATCTAACCTACTACACTACGTATTGCACTATTGCGCATAGATGAAGCTAATTCGGCTATATCTATGTTAGTCTTACGTGTTACATTCAATAATCGCTTTAAGGGATTAAGTTTACTTACAAGTTTGACAGCCTGACTAGCACCAGGTATTGCTCTTAAAGGCATATACATGAGTACATCCTTAGCAAATTCACCGGCACCTAGTGCATTATTACGCTCATAAACACGACGAGTGCCAACGTAAGCATCATCTAATGCCTACTTCAAGTCTAGACCGTCCTTAGAATCTAGTTTAAACCTAGTATCTGCAGCAGTTAAAGCAACTACTTCATTATCATCCATCTCGTCGAAAGCACTACCATAACCAAGCTATTTGGCCTATTTACGTATACTATTGGCTGCTTCTTCGACATTCAAACCTTTATCAGCTACAATATCATTAAATTTCTATTGGTATGCATCGTACGCTTCAATATGAGATTCCTATTCTCTAGCCTGTGCACCACCAAATATCAAACCAGCGATTGCACCACTTATACCACCAGCAAGGGCTCCAATGGCAGTACCAACACCAGGTGCAACTGAACCACCAGCGGCACCAATAGCCGCACCAGCCTTAGCTCCACCCCATGCGGCAAGAAGACCAGCACCAATAGATGTAGCTTGTTCTTTCCACGAGCTAAGTGACAAACCTTGCTATGCTGGCTGAGTGTAGTACCAATTATCAAATGATGATTCCTACTGTGACTTTCTAGTATAGTAGTCACTAACACTATGTGAGTCTTTCCAATCCTACATATCCTACATATCTGTCTGATAATCTTCGAATGCAGAATCGTAGTCTTCAGTAGAATCCTATATTATCTTATGAAGCTTATTAACATTCTCCTAAATATCTTTAGAATCAAATTTGCCATCCTTAAGTAACCCTGTGTAGTCAGCACTAGTAGCTATTAAGTCTAACTTACTATTATCATCAATATCTTTATTGTTGATAATGTCTATTAATTTCTATGCACGTTCCTTATCACGTTGAGCTACAGTCATACGGTCTTTATCGTCCATCAACTATCCTCTGTTGAGATTGACCATAAATGTAGTTCTAGCATCAGCATCAAGAAGAAAAGCTCCTGGTATAGTACCTAACAAATACGTAGTTAAGTCATCATCTCTTTCAGATGTTTCAGTAGCTCTACTATAAGCTGCGCCTTTTCTCCAATCACCTACAACGCCCGACGTAGGACTATATCCAACTAGTTTACGTAGCGTATCAGCATAACTTGGTGTATTATTCATCATATTTTAAATATTATTCAACGGCTGGCCATTCGGTTGGGTATGTCACTGCAGCAGAAGCGTCACTAGCTGTTCTTTGTGAAGTAGAAGCTACACCTTTACCACCATCATCAAACATACGCTGCAATTTAACCAAATCTTTTTTATCTAACGTATTATAGAATACGGTTGGTACAACAACGTATTCTTTCTCTTCAGTTACTGTTTTACCATCTTTAACGTCTTTCTCTACTTCAGTAACAGTGTGCAAACCTTCTGTATCAACATCATTATGATAAACACCCGACCATTTCCACGTATCTGTTTTTTTACTGTATACGTTGTCAAATTGATCTATTGGCACTTTAACTGTACCATAAAAAGCATATTCGTTTGGTGTGTCACTGTTTACCTTTGTAAAGTTATATATACGGCCAAGTTTAGCACCTTTATTTGCAAAATAACCATCGGCTACCATATCCCTGCTAGACCATTTATCACTTTCCCATGAAAGAGGGCCAGCATCAGTAGTACCAATTAGGCTATCACGACTGTAGTTAACTTTTTTCTTAGCCTCCTCTGCTGCTGCAGCAAAATCTTCATAACTGCTACTTAAGAACTGATATGGTGATTTGAAATTCTAGAAATCTACACCACTAAGCTCATGATCTTTGCTACCATAAAGCAAATTGATGAGATTGTCAGATTCAGTTTCATTTAATGTTGCTGCTGAACCCATCACATTCCTAACTGATTCATCTATAGCATTAAATACGTTAGAAGTTACATCTTTGAATAGGTTCTCCATTATATTAACTTTATTGTCCCAGGGTGTACCACCATTCTTCGAGTTATTGTAGTCTTGATATTTCTTTGGATCGGTACCTAGGAAAGCATCTAGTGTATCAAACACCAGTGCAGTCTGCTCATCATTATTCTATTTGGCAATTGTATCTGCGTGATTCTTTGTCATTTGCAAGTATTGCATTGAAATCGGATCATTTGGCATACTACCTACAGCATACTACAATGCTGTATTCATATCTTTAGATGTCCATTCAGATGCGTCTCTAGGTGCCTCACCGTTAGCCATCATATAACTGGATGCTTTTCTCAACATTTCACCAAAAGAACTATCACTAGTAATACCGTTAGTAAAGAAATCACGTACATCACTATTCAGCTATTTGTCATTAGCGTCTGATTGATTCTTTAACCATTCGTATCCTTTTGCCCCACGTAGTTTTTCATATTGATTTGATTGTGCCTAGGCTTGATTATTAAGCATACTACCGACATAATTAAATGGACGCTGTGGCTAGTTACCAGTACCACTAGAACGACCATAAAATCTAGTTCTAGCCAGTCTTTCATCTGCAGCTATCTTAGCCATAGTCAATGCAGCCTGATCAATTATAGGCGTTTCTATTAATTTATCGGACTATGCTTCTACTAATCTATCTACAAAGCTGTTAACTATTTCATCCTATGTGGCCTCTGGATTCTATGCCAGATACATCTAAGAATATCTATCGAAGTGCTTCTTACCACCAGGCGAATTGATTATATCCGTATAATGTTGAACTAATGGTTGTTTAATGTTATCCTTACTTATTGCCATCCAGTTATAGAATGGTATACGCTGTCCAGTATTAGGTGACACTCCCTTATAAAATGAAGGTTTAAGGTCTTTAACGTAATCTCTACCAAGCTCTTCTAAATCAACGTAAGGTGCTGGTGATAGATTAGTCATCATACCTTGACTTTCGGTATCCCAGTTACGTAAGTCTGTATACCTCTAATCGTCAAACCAGTCTACATATTTACCCTATGCGATTAACTCTGACACCGCTTTAGATCTAGTATCAAAGTTAGCTGCATTCTTTTTGAGTCTCGCTAGGAAATTATAGTCTATACTATTAAGTCTAGACTAGAATGCAGATCTGTATGCAGCATCCTTAATTACATCTGGATTCTTAGCAAACTAGTCTACTAAGTCTCGCATCTTACCTAATGAAGCATCGTAGTACTTCTGTTCATCAATATCAGATATTGAAGTAAATTCACCGAATTTCTATAAAGCAGTATTAAGTTTATTTGCAGCATCTTCTACTACTTTCTATTGATGCGCTCCGATCAAATACAAGTTCCTAAAATCTATAGGTACGTAGGTGTTCATAATCGGGGTACGAACACCTTGATCATACATATTTGCACTCATTATTTTTTAGTCTTAACTCTTTTATATTGTTTAGGTAAATTCTCAGCTAGCGCAGATAAAGTACCTGAATTAAACCCTGATTTAAGGAATTCCATATACAATGGAAGCATCTCTTTATCACGTTTCTTCTGATTGTAATGTTTAGCTATAGTTTGACCCAATTCACCTATTTCTGACAAGCCTTGTCTTTGAATATTCCTAGCAGCTGCTCTACTCCTAGCATTCTGATCTACAGCTAAGTTAGTAGCATTAACCCATTGTCTGCCTAAGTCATTCATAGCATTAGCATATTCTGCTTTATATTGATTCTCAACATTATTTTTAGTATCTCTAAGTTTGGCTACGTAATTATCATAGTTCCTAGCTGATTGCAACCTATAAGCTAAATTAGCACCAGTATTGGTGTTAAATGCATTAGCGTTATAGTTACTTGTAGCTCTATTACGTCTACCTTCTGCCATAGCCGCATCAATGTCGTATCTTCTACCAGCCATTACATCTCTAATAGTACTAGAGTAAGGGTTGTATACTGCATCAAAATGTTCTGGTTTAGTATTTAAATCAGATATGATACCAGGCAAAGTTGACATGTAACCTAAAACATCAGCCCAACCGTCAAGGTTTAAGCTAATGCCGTTTCCTTTAGTTCTAGGTTTCTTCTATTTACTCTTTTCTCCTTTAGGAAGATTAGCTCCACCTGTCATATCTGCACGCATAGTACCGACTGAATTAGCCTGCGTAGTCGGAACTATTGGCATAGCTGGTTCATCATATAAAGCTGGTATAGCTGACACCTCTGGTCTAGCATTCTCAGCAGCTTCTGGAACAATAGGTGCTGCTTGATTCACCGTCAATGGTCCATTTAACTGATCAGGTCTTGATGCTTTCGATACAGGTACAGGTGCAGCTGCTGGCTACTCTACTGTTTTACCACCTGTTGGTATATGCCACCACTGATTGTTACCACCATAACCCCATTGTACATCAGGACCCCATTTGCGGTTTGGATTGTATATCGCATCAACGACTCTATCGCCTAAACCTTCAGACAAATCGTAGTTTGGCACTGAAAGATCAGCAGGAACAAACGGTTTATTTCTTGTTTCAGCTACAGGTACAGGTGCAGCTGCTGGTTTAGCTGCAGAAGTTTGTGCAACTGGTGTTTGTGTAGTCGCTGGGGTTGGTTTTGCAGTAGATGTTACTGGTACAGCTGAGTTAGTCCCAGTTACTCTGTACGTCTTCCCTTTATATTCAAATGTGTCGCCCAAGTTATATCTGGTATCACCGACAAGGATTGTGTTTTTGCGACTAGTTACTCCATTACCTACAGGGGTTTGCTAAGTAGCTTGCTGACGTTTCATACGTTTCGCTTCTTCTATTTTAGCGTAATCTGACCAATCGTGCGGCTTGAAAATATCTTCAAGCGCGAATTCAGCTGGAGTATAAGGAGTACCTGTTATAGTGTAATCTTCTTTAAAGACAGGACCAACAGGTCTATAGTGATTTGGTGAATCGATTACTGCAGTTCCAATATTGCGATTTGATACTGTATCACCAACATTATAATACCAATAAGCACCAGTAAAATTTGATCGTTGCTTAGGTATTTCAAAATGTTCACCTTTGCTATTTACACCGTAAGGTACTTCTTTATCTTGCACGTAGCGGTAGGCTGGGCTATTCTGCGGAGCAACGTCATCCATAGGTGTAAGACTGCCATCCGGATTTATGTAACCATAGGTACCATCCGGCCACAATTCATATTTCAGCTTTTCTCTACGGTATCTTTTACCGTTATAACCGCCAGTTTCTAATCCGCCAGCTGCAGCAGGTATCATCTGTTTGGTTTTAGGTCTAATACCTTTCTATGCCTTAACAGCTTCTTGTAGAGCAAATAGCTAATTATATGTCTGCTCTTCATTCATCTAATTCAGCTTATTCGCATTCTAAGCGAATATATCTTTACCTTTACTTCTTCTATATTTAATCATTTTCTCACCCATTTGGGCAAATGTCTTATTAGTTCCTGGTACCTTTAGTTTATCACTAAGTATCCTAGTACCGTCTGGTATATTCACTAAATTGCTATCAGTTGGGTTGCCTCTTTCAGGTACTTTAGCTATGGTACCATCTGGTGTACGTAGTAATTCACCATCATCTACGTAAGCTAATGAATTAGTCTGACCACCTACTGCAAACGTATTAGTATCTAATTGCCCTGCATCTTCAGCCCATTCCTTTTGTAGTTCACCAGTACCTCTTATTGCATCTCTGTTATCGTATGCATTAACTTTAATACGCTTCCTTTCCCGTTTTAATCGTTTATTTCCACCGCCTAATGCACGTAAACCAGTGTTTAAAGTACCTTCATCATAATCAGTAAATGAAGTCATACTAGCTTTACGTCCTTTCTTACCTATTGCTCCAACAATAGCTCCGGCAGCTCCCCCAATGACCGCGCCCCAAGGCCCAAAGTTCTTGCCGATGTTTACACCTGCCGCAACACCTTTACCAACGTCAGCAACTGACTACATTGCCACTTCACTATCTGTAGTAGCAGTAGACTCCTGAGTTAAACTACCTATTAAATCTATGGCTCCACCTATACCACCAGCAATACCTTCTACCTTACCAGCTACACCAGCAATACCACCACCTTTGGGTGCTTTTTCCGGCATTTCTGGAGTTTCGGCTTCAGCTGCTGCAGCAGGTGCTGCAGGCATGTTAGCATTGATATCTGCCACATTCTAATCAAACTGCTACTTCATCGCATTATTATACGCTTGTGCACCAGTTGAATCACCCGTTTCAGCAGCAATCATAGTTTTAGCCTATAAATTCTATGCTTTCTACGCATTTATAGTTGACTATAACTATGAACCTACACCCAGCAGATCATTGAGGCTACCAGTTGCACCAGCAAATGTGTAGGCAGGTACTTTAATCTATCTCTTTTTTCTATTTTTCTTCTTTTTCATATTACATCAACGATCTTCTAAATGTAGTAGTAATCTGTGGTATTTCAAAGGTACTACCTGACTATTCACTAAATTCATATATACACCTTAGCCATTTTCCTCTCATCCTAGGAGCTAATGTCAATACTGGATCAATCCTATTATCTATAAACTTAGCTCTAGGTACTGCAAACCTATAAGTATCTTCCCTGTAGTCAACAGCATTATTCCTAGATGCATAAGTGATTACTGATGACTGATGTTTAGTATAGAATGATACAGACTTAAATATATCTTCAGTCATGAAATAACCAGCAGCATCTTTAAAGTTACCCTACAATCTAACATTATCGAATACTTTAGTATATGGGTAATCTTGATTTATAACTATTTCTAATGTACTATATACTTCTTTTTTATCCATACCAGACATGCCTTTATTGAGTACATAGAAGTTATTGTTGTTAACTATTACAGTTCTATCGGACAGCATTAACGCATGGTCATACTAGTACGTATAGAAGGATGTAAATGAGTTCAAAGCCTCATTATATATTAATGCTTTATCGCCTTTGAAGTTAAACCAACACTCATTATACTTAGTATCATAAGTACTGATTACGTCTTTCTTATACTCTGGTACTAGTTTATTTATGTACGACTATACAGATAGTTCCTTACCCATCGTGTGAAGCTGACCATCAAAGCCAATCAACTCATTACGTAACGAATCAAACCAGTACATTTTAGCTGGTGTGATAAGTATGCTTTTATCATTCAGAGTACCATTACCATAGATAGTAGTATTATAGTCAAATCGACTTAATATGGTACCACTACCCAATACCAACTGATCACCATTATCATCAGTTATCAAACTTCGCTCATTCGTGGAAGCAATACCAACTGATTTGGTCTACCAGAAGTATAACTAGTCTTGGAATGTCCTAAGATTAGTAATGCCACCATAAGTACTATCTACATCTAAATAATCCGCAACCTTAAATTGAGTCCAACTATCAGTTACTTCACCATTGACTTTTGGCTGTGATGCAAATATTCTGTTAGTATGTATATTAGAACTTAAATGAGTAGCTTCTGGGGTAAATATCATTGCAGATTGCTATGCACTATATACTGAATTATATGCAAAATATGGTCTATCTTGAATATGATAGGAACCCATTTGAACAGGATCTAATTGCATATATACTGATTTAGTGTTACTAAAAGTGTCCCCCATCATTAAAGGTATGTTGATACTAGATTCAAACGGTAAGTAACCATGTATGAATATTTTATCATCCTTACCCGTATTTATATCATTACCTTGAAATACCATAGTGAACGGATAATCTAACATGCCCATATAGGTATCACCACCAAATGTATACGATATATGCTCTTCATCTTCAGGACATTCATCAGTTCTATGATATGCTCCAATAGATATATAAACTGAGTTCTATCTAGCTCCGTACGTATTACCACCATATGCAGCGTCATTTACTTTCTTCAAATTAAAGTATGGTATTGCTACCGATGCATATGCCTTCTATAAAGATGGTAACAGAGAATTACCTTTGAAATGTACTACTGGTGGGTTATTAACGTCATACCGTTTTAACGTCTTATATATTTCAGCATTACTTTCTAATTGCGCGATTATACACGGACCTACTTGACCCAATGCTGTTCTACCTCTACCCAAGGCATCATCATTATTCTGTGTATTGTTAAACTACGTATGAGCATAATTGGTGTAAGTGTTAGTTCCAACATTTATCTTATACGCACTAACATCTTGGTAAGAATTCCATGGAACCATTAAAGGGTACTCAGCATCTAATATGGACAATGGTCTAGCAACAGTAGAACCTATATTAGTTACTACACTAGCATCATAGAACGGATAATAGTATTTCAACGTATGAACCAGTGGGTATACATCAGTATCAGCATTTACTTCAATGTTACCCTCAACTACAGCCGAGTTACTAGTAATTAAAAATTGCTATACTACAGTATTGTTAGACATATAAGTACGTGTACCATA
Organism: uncultured Bacilli bacterium; assembly: GCA_947632415.1. Lineage (GTDB taxonomy): Bacteria > Bacillota_I > Bacilli_A > RF39 > UBA660 > UBA3631. Next base: position 3,309 of record CANRPB010000001.1, on the reverse strand, counting down.
ACCATCACCAATACCAACAGCCATCACCGATTGATTTGCAGCAGAAGAACTACTAGATACCCTTACATTAAAATTGATAATAGACGTAAACGACTGATAATAATCTAAATAAACGTTATTATCGAACAGTGCTTCAGATGCTTCCCCAGATACACATATTTCTGGTGATATTAATTTCACGTAATTCTCTGCACATGTCGCACCACAGTCAACAGGCACACCAGCTCCCATTAAAACCTAAAAAATACTAGAAGGAGCTAGATCACCACGTGCAATATTTAGTTTATACGTCTGTATACCGGTGGTATGGAAATTCGGTATTACAAAAGACCGTAATTCCAATGAACTATCGTCAACTTCACCTTCACCAGCAGCATTACCCTATTCCTGTATCTTATACCTATAGATATTACTAGCTGCACAGTTAATTATAACAGTTCTATCTGCTTCAGTTCTATCACACCTAACTATTTCGTAAGCTATAGCATCTTCAGGTATGTGTTTTACTTTGAATTTAATACCTATCGGGTGTGCTACTAATCTACCGTCTTTAAGTTCATACGGTGGTATCTACCCAGCATGTGGCATACGTATATCACCAATCCAATATACTGGTGAAGGTAAACTCTTATGGTTATAGAATACTATACCAAATCGGTATATCTCATCACGTTGATAACCCTACAATAGAGCATCTACTTCAGGGTCTGCATAATTATGTTGTCTAGAACCATACTCTACGTCATTTAAGGAACCTAACGAAACCCCTTCAAGTTCAGTCCATTGACCAACATTTGCAGTATTACCAGTCCATTCATATAACTTAAACGGTTCATTGTAGACTGCTTTAACATCGTTATAACTATTCGGGTCAGCTCCTTTAGTTATATCTGTCTACTTATCAGTCAGGTATATATCAGTAGTTATAAAGGTGTATTCGATATTGATACCGTAACCACCTAGCATGTTATCCTTACCGAATATATAATTACTAGTGGTATCTACAGCATTGAACTCTCGCTTTAAGTTAAATGGGTTAATGCAGTCACTATCCTATTTTATCTTCTTTAGCTTTTCATCACAATCCGCTATATCGATAGTGTCTGATGAATTATTCAGACTGTTTATTTGTATCTTACCTAAGGAGTTAGCCCTAAATGTCCTAGCATCATAATCATCACAATCCCAAGTCTCTTCAGTTATATTTGCTGCAAATAGGATATTATCTTTCGTGCATAAAGTCTTAGCTACGAACTGTGCAACAGATAAGTTATTAAATTCTTCTAAAGTTATATCTGATAATGCTGAAGTACCTCTATCTACGTACGTGATTGTGTCATAGACATTCTATATATTTATTTCATCTATGATCTATATATCTGGTAGCTAATTATTACTAGTGGTCAATATACGGTATATACGGCAATAATCGAAGTCATGAACCCTTAATTTAGTACTCATGATAACCCCTTTACCAGAGTTATCACCTTCAAAGTTACCCATCGTCTTTGACAGACTAACATTAGAAGTGCTTGAGTTTAAATGGAATGGTACACTGATTGGTGATATTTTTGTAGCTGAACCGAATTCATTAAATAACTAGTAACAGTACCATACCATACCTGCTGGTAATGAACCTTCTGTAACACCATTTAATGTTAATGGATCTAACTACGCTGAAGGTATATATTCTAAAGCAGTTGGGTTAAGTATATTACCTTCACCGTCTACATGATAACCATTCTTTTTAGCATACTTATCGCTCATTAGGTTTATAACCATCATTTCAGAGTCACCGTCAGTAAAGTATATCTTTACTAATTCTGGCGATTCTTTTACGCCTACAACTGATAAGTTTTCACCAGCTAGATTCAGGTTACCTTTTAAAACCAAAGCTACAGTAGGTCTTGGTGAATTAAACCCAGTAACACGTATGACCTTATTTAAATCATTTTTATCCCTAGTGATTAATGCTACAATATCATCTATTACACAAGTACCTATAATCTAATCTTCCTAAGTGAGTATATCATCACTTATGATATATTTGTATACACCATCTAGGTTCTATATTACTGTAGATGTACCATCGCCATTAGTTAATACCCTGATGTTTTCAGCATATCTATACTTATTGTTTGGAACAACAGTAAGGTCATTATCCAAATCAAGCCCACCAGTAAAAGTATTTACTTGTCCTAAATTACTTATCATAATTAATTATCTTGATTATATATCTGTTGTTCATCACCTAGGAATTCAAAGAATGAGTCATGTTCATCTATTTCTGGATATAACTTCAACCAGTTATTCTATATAGATCGCATATCATCTACACCAGGCATCATTGCTTCACCATATGCAGCATTTCTGTAGTATGCCCAAGACCTTTTCATATCTTGGTATACATTAGCGTTTATCTAACCTTTTAAGTATTGTGGGTAGTAATGCTTAGTGGCGATATACCAGAACAACGCCTCTTTATATGATTCCAAATCTGGTATTAATGGCATACTATCCTCATCAGTAGGTATTGCATAGTATGCTATTTTTAATTTACCACAAGGTACGTTAACATTGATATACCCTGGTTTAGTTGAATACTACAAACTAGTATTGAATGCTGCTGGATTACCCGGTATTAATCTGCCATTACTACTAGGTATAGTGAAGTGGTTAATTAAGTGACCTAAGGTATGCCTTATATTCTCATTCTCATTTAGTTTCTTCAAAGCATCTGCATCATTTGTTAAGTTAAATATATTCTTAACCATTGGTAACAATGCAGTATCGTGTATGTACATCTTAGGTTTGCAGTGCTTGTCACAATACTTAAACACACCAAAGGAGTTAGTTGTCTTACGCATTGGTAACCAATAATGACATTCATCAAAGGAAAAGGCAACCTAACCTAGTTTATATAAATCACACGGTAATGCTGCCTAATAGTCATGCACATCAAGTATTGCTACTTTATGCTCAAACTGCTATATAGCACCTATCTTCAACATACCTTCGATTATCCATTCCCGCCAATCTGATATACGAATCTTATCCTCTGGCATGTCTAAGTCAGCGATACATTTTGCTATGACTGCTTTTGAACTTATTAATCTATTATCTATCATATTAAATTGGCATATAATCGTGTAGGTTGTTCTTAATTATCTACGCTAGCTATCGTTTGTTAGCCCTAGATGCTATAAACATATACTTAGCCTTATTGGTTACTAGCATATCTTTCTTTCCCCAAAGATAGCGGAACTTATACCCGCCAGAATGTTCATTAAAATAGTAAACTGGCTTACC